>NZ_JBARMD010000362.1:0-3398 GCF_049802275.1 Occallatibacter sp.
GGGAATGGTCGAAGAGCAGGCCGGCAGCGCGGTTGAGCAACTCTGCTGGATCGCCGCCCTGGTTCGGCAGCATACCGTCTGCGCCAAGCGCCTGGCGAATTGCAGAGGGAGATTCGCCCGTGGTTACGGGCCGCTGCGGAATCGTGTCGAAGAAGTCTGCAATGCGATCGACGAGCTGGTGGCCTGCGGCGCGAAACTCGCCGGAACCGATTTGCAGGGGTGATGTGCGGCGGGACAGCGTCTGGATTTCTTGCATTGGGCGACCTCGCAAAAATTCTACCGGACCGCTCGACCGCCGCGATTCCCGAATCTTGCTTCGCATTGCGTGGCATCCAAAGCACCTTTCATTCACGCAATCCTTACGATATTCACTAGAGACCTCGTCGCGTCGCGATTTACAATTGCCTGCATTCGGAGGTCGGCACATGAGCAAGTACGCGAACATTACCGAAACAGTTGGCAACACCCCCGTTGTCAAAATCAACCGGTTGGCGCCGCCTGATGTGAACCTGTACGTCAAGGTGGAAGCATTCAATCCCCTGGGTTCGGTGAAGGACCGGCTGGCGCTGGGAGTAATTGAAGAGGCGGAGCGCACCGGCAAGCTCAAGCCGGGTCAGACAGTGGTTGAGGCGACCAGCGGCAACACGGGCATCGGCCTGGCCATGGTGTGCGCAGCCAAAGGCTATCCGCTTGTAGTGACGATGGCGGAGCCCTTCAGCGTCGAGCGCCGCAAGCTCATGCGTTTCCTCGGCGCCAAGGTAATCGTGACGCCGGCCGCTGCCCGCGCTGTGGGCATGGTCAACAAGACCGTGGAACTTGCTGAAAAGCACGGCTGGTATTACACGCGACAGTTTGAAAACGAAGCCAACGCCGACATGCACTCCCGCACCACGGCGCAGGAGATTCTCAATGACTTCAAGGGTGAGCGCCTCGATTACTGGGTCACTGGATTCGGTACCGGCGGCACGCTGAAAGGTGTTGCACGTGTGCTGGCCAAAGAGCGGCCGGAGACAAAGATCGTAGTCTGCGAGCCCGACGACGCGCCGATGCTCTCAAGCGGAATTGAGCAGGAACGGAACCCTGACGGCTCCGCCAAATCCGGCCATCCAAGCTGGAAACCCCACCCCATGCAGGGCTGGAGCCCCGACTTCATCGCCAAACTGGCCGGTGATGCCGTGGCCTCCAAAGCCATCAGCCAGATCTTGCGCATCTCCAACCCCGACGCTCTCAAGTACAGTAAGGAACTGGCGAAAAAGGAAGGCATCTTTGTCGGCATCACCTCGGGCGGGACATTTGCCGGCGCATTGCAGGTGGCCAATACCGCACCGAAGGGGTCGACGATTCTATGCATGCTGCCCGACACCGGCGAACGCTACTTGAGCACGCCTCTGTTCGCGGACGTCGCGGTCGACATGAATGAGGAAGAGTGGGAGATCGCCCGCTCCACGCCGGGATGCATCCTCGAGCCGCCGAAGCAAACTTAATGCCCCAATCGCATTTCACAAACAGTAAGGGCGCCGACTTTTTATCGGCGCCCTTTAACTTTGCAGTTCCGATTCATCAGGCGAGGTGGTCCAACCCCAGCACCTGCACTTCTTCCATCTGCCGCTTCAACTCATCCCTCTCGTGTTTCTGCTGATCCCGCATCATGTCCTCGAAGGTGCGCGGCTGAGGCTCAGGTTTCTGGAGCGCTTTCGGGAGCGTGTCCATGTCGAGCTTGAAACTCTCCGGCTTAAGACCCTGGTTGAACTGATCCATCTGCTTCTGCAATTCATCCATTTGCTTCTGATCAAACTTGAAGTTGTCCGAGCCGAAAAAATCCTTATTGAACTCCTGCATTTGCTGCTTCAGTTCGTCCATTTGCTTCTGATCGAATCTGAAGTTCTGATTCTTGAATGCATCGCTGAACTGCTCAGCCTGCTTCCGAAATTCTTCGGCCTGCTGCGGCGTAATCTCGAAGAGGTTGTTGCCGGAATCGCCCTGCAGTTGCCCAAGCTGATCCTTCAACGCTTCGGCCTGTTCCCGCATCGATTGCGCGGCAGACTCGTCGACCGCAAGGTTGTGCTGCAGATCCAGAATCACATCGGGATCGGCAAAGGCCATTAGCGGGCAGCTGTTCCCATCGAAGAATTCGTCGAGAATCAGTTCGCTCTTCTTCTTTGAGTCCACCTGCAGGGTCAGTGTCTGCTGCTTCCTGTCACGCAAAATCGTGATTGGTACGGCCTTGCCCTGGTTGGCCCGCATCGAGCGGTCCCAGTCGGAAACCGTGGCAATGTTGTCAGGTCCCACCTTCAGAATCACGTCGAAGGCTTTCATGCCGGCTGCTGCAGCCTCGCTCTTCCGGGCTACCTGCTTCACCATCAACCCATTCTGAACGCCGAGATAGTCGGCCATCTGGGCCGTAAGTGGCTCAACCAGCGCGCCGACTTTCAACGTGCTGTTGCCCACGAACGGCATGTGGAATCCACCCGGAAGAGGCGCATCTCCGGCGCCGCCCGTACCCAGAATTCCCAGGCCTTCCACAGGAGTGCTGATGTCGCTGCCGCTATTCAGCTTGTTCCAGACGTCGGTATCCAACTTCTTGCGGTCCGCGAGCTGCACTGTGATCGTCTGCGTCGCTCCGTCGCGGCTGATCAGCATCGTCACCTTGCGTCCCGGAGGAATCTCGCGCATCATGCGGCCGAAGGCCTCTGCGCCCTCGACAGACACGCCGTTCACCTCAAGCAGCACATCATTCACGCGCAGGCCCACCTGCCCCGCCGGCGCATCGTGATCGATAAGCGTAATCACAGCGCCGTGCACGTCTTTCAGCTTGAGTTTGTTTGCTGAATCGCTGTCAACGTCGCCCACAAGCACGCCAAGATAGCCTTGCGAACTTGAGTGCAACAAAAGCTGGTTGGGTTCTTCAATGATTTTCCATATGCGCGTCACCTGCGCATGTGCCGTCGCCGGTGCGAGTGCGAGTGCGGCTCCCAGCAGGGTAACTCCAGCTCGGATGTAAGGCCTCATAAAGCGGTTCATGTTACTTTCCTCGTGTTCCTTCATCCAGGTCCGCACTCTCTATGGACGGCGCGGTTGCCTGAAGGTAAGGGTCTGTTATTGAAACTCCGGGGTCCGCCTCAGAACTTGACGGGACACCGTGCGGATCTGGGGATTACGGTCTGAATTCGCAACAGTGGACAACACCTGTCTGACGCTTGTGTCCGACTCAACGGGCTCGAGTTCGGTGATAGCTGCCGAGCGAATGCGCGGGTCGCTGTCGTTTAGCAGCGCCTCCAGCACGGCATCGCGAACACGCATATCCTGCGCCACGTACGGTTGCAGGCCTTCGAGTGCCTTCAGGCGGACAGCCTCGCTCTTGTCATAGCGCAGGGCCACCATCAGGGCGTCACGAATGC
>NZ_JBARMD010000363.1:0-7588 GCF_049802275.1 Occallatibacter sp.
AAAGCGTATGCGCGGGCTCGCGAGCCACCACAAATTTCCTTGAATTCGCACGATCCGCACTTTCCCTCGAGTTTCGAGGTATCACGCAGATTGAGGAACAACGGTGATTCGCGATAGATCGTGGCTAATCCGTGTTCGCGGATGTTGCCAGCCAAATATGGAAGAAATCCGCTCGGGAAGACATCTCCCTTATGTGAGATGAATAGAAATCCCTTGCCATCATTGAGACCCCGGGGTGCACGCCCGATCGCGTCTGCAGACCTCTCCTGCACACTACGAGAACTGAGCCCCGCCTTTCGTTCGGCGACATTTTGCTGCAGCACAAAGCGCCTGTAATGCTGAGCCTCTGTGGTTTTGATATCAAAGCTCGCGGTCTTTGACAGACCGTATACCTTCGCGAAGATTGATTCGAACTCCTCTGCACTCAGTAAATCGTTCAGCTTCCCACGTCCAGTAGGGACAAGGAAGAAAACACTCCAAAGCGTTATCTTCAACTTCTCCATCAGCGTGACAATCGCGTCAATTTCAGCAACATTCCTCCGGCTGAATGTTGTGTTGATCTGGACGGGCAGGCCGATCTCGTTTGCCCAGCGAACGGCATCAAGAGTCCGCGCAAAGGATCCACTCATTCCACGGAATAGGTCGTGGGTTTCGGCGCTCGCCCCGTCCATGCTCACCGCGAGACGAGCAAGTCCAGCCGCTTTGAGCCTGACAACGATATCTTTCGTCAGCAACGGCGTAGCACTCGGTGTCAATGAAACCCGGACTCCTACGGATCGAGCGTGACTGATCGGTTCAAAGAGATCAGGTCGCTTAATCGGATCACCTCCGGTCAGAACGAAGACGGGAACCTGCAGGGATGCGATCTGGTCGATCAGCTGCTTCCCCTCATCGGTGCTGAGTTCCAGGGGATTGCGATCAGGCTGGGCAGATGCGCGGCAATGTACGCAGGCCAGATCGCATGCCTGGGTCACCTCCCAGATGGCAATGAATGGACGTTCGTTGAAGTCGACTGTGTTGATTTGCGGGTTCATGAATTAATAAGACGCCGCACAGCCAGCGGACGCAGTGACCAAAGTCTCTTGCGCGGAGTCTCGTTAGGCCGGCTAGGGCGCAGCCCTGCCCCCCTCCGACGATGGCGCAGGTTTTTCGATAATGCCGTAGAATTCCCGAGTGACCCCTGAACGCACCGATCTCGCAACTGTCCTTGGAAAGACTGCACTCTTGTCGAGCCTCACTCTGGCGGAGTCGAAAACGCTCGCTGCGCGAACAGTTCGCAAACTATTCAGTGCGGGAGAGTTGCTTTTCTCAGAGGGCGAACCCTGCAATGGCCTTCACATTATTGCGAAAGGAAAAGTTCGCATCTTCAAGACATCCGTGGGCGGTCGTGAGCAAGTTCTGGCCGTGAATGTTCCGGGCGAGTCCGTTGCGGAATTGCCCGTCTTCGATGGTGGTCCATTTCCAGCTTCCGCTGTGGCCATTGACGATGTCGAAATTGCGTTCATTTCGCGACGGGACTTTCAGAGTTATTGCATGGAGCATCCAGAAGTTTCGCTCAAAGTGCTCCAAGTGGTGGGGGCTCGGTTGCGGCGCCTGGTGGGGATCATCGAGGAACTTTCATTTACTACGATCCGCCAGCGCTTGATTTCAGTATTACTCAGGCTTTCGGAGAACGAAGGCAGGAAAACCTCCCGCGGAATTGAGTTTCACCTTCCGGCAAGCCATCAGGAACTTGCCAATCAACTCGGAACAGTGCGCGAGTTGGTTTCCCGCAACCTTATGCGCCTCCAGGCCGAGGGGCTTCTGGATGTGGACGCGCGACAAATCGTAGTAAAGGACGTTGGCGGCCTCAAGGCTTTGCTGGAAACGACTTCCTAGAACTTTCTGGCTGCGAGTGACATAAGTTACTGATCTGCTCTTCGTAGATGGCTACGGTTGCAGGTGGAGAGTGCTTATGCCAACCTCAACTCAGTCCATCCGCGAAATCGTGACGCGGCATCCATCCTCGGCCAAAGTCTTTCATCGATTCGATATCGACATGTGTGCGCAGGCGGACCTGTCGCTGGAAGGAGCGTGCAGAAAGCTGCAACTATCCGTCGATCAAGTCCTCGAGAAACTGGCCGACTCGGAGGCCCAGGAAGGTGGCAGCACGGCCTTTGATCCGGAAACTCTTTCGCTCGCACGCCTCATCCAACACATCGTCCGCATTCATCACCATTGCGTTCGTCAAGAGCTTCCGAGACTCGCCGAAATGGCGTCAAAGGTGGCAGTGCAGCGCGGCGATCGTGCACCTGAATTGGTAAAAGTGGCAGAGTTGATCGAAAAGCTTCGTGGTGAGATGTATGCGCACATCGAGAAGGAAGAGCAGCTTCTGTTTCCGTTCATATCGCAGATGGATAGAGAATCGATCGTTGCTCATCCGCATGCGCAAGTCTGCTTTCGTTCAGTTACGCACCCCATCTCCATAATGGAACAGGAGCACGAATCTGCCGAGCATATTGTCATGGAGCTTATCGGCCTGACAAATCACTTTGAGCCGCCTGCGTGGGCCTGCGTCACTCATATCGCACTCTTTGCCGGACTTCGCGAATACGAGGCCGACCTCAGGCAGCACGTTCATCTCGAGAACGATGTTTTGTTTCCACGCGCCATTCAACTCGAAGCTGAACTCAAGGCGAGGAGCTAGACATGGCCGCGCTTCCGTTGTTTGAACCGATGGTCTCTTCAACCTCCACCCAAGAGAATGCGGCGAACATTGCTCGTGAACGCCAGAAGAGCCTGATGCTCCGCGCCTGGATCCTGAGCGGCCTCTTTTTTATGGCTTTGCCGGGGACATTGTTGGGATTTTCGAACCTGATGGCGATTAGTGCGCATCACGGTCTCGACGCACTACCCGCCGCGTGGATGGAAGGACATGGGCACGCACAGATGTTTGGCTGGATCGGTAGTTTCATTCTTGGCATCGGATTCTATTCACAGCCAGCGCATGGAAGGTCGGTCATTCGTCTGCCGTTTTCCTGCTATGTGCTTTGGGTATCCGGTGTCGCGATGCGATGGTTTGCGAACATTTATGGATGGCATTGGCGCGAACTGCTGCCGGTTTCCGCGGGATTTGAACTCATGGCGGTCATTCTGTTTCTCTACGCTGCCTCACACCATAGGCTGCCTGCAACAGCCCCGAGAAGCGGAGCGAAGCGTCCCATGGAACTCTGGATGGTTTCCGTCCTGGTCGGGACTGCGGGCCTCGCTTCCGCGGTGATTTTCAATTTTGTCGAGTGTTTTCGATTGTCCTTGCAAGGCGGTCTGCGGTCTTTTCCCCACTCGCTCGATCAGAAATATCTCGTCCTGCTTGGTTGGGGATTTGTGGTTCCGGTGGTGTGGGGTTTTTCAGCGCGATGGCTGCCGGCCTTTCTTGCGATCCCGAAGCCCAAAGTTCGTTGGTTTCGAATTGCTTTATCAATGGATATAGCGGGTGTTCTCGCCGGCGTGATGGGATGGCCCAAGCCAGCCACGATCCTTTTCGCCCTAAGTGCGGTCACGATCGGATATGCACTATGCCTTACAGAATGGCCGCATGGGCACGCTAAAACTCAGGGCATCCACCTAAGTTTTCCGACATTCATCCGCTTGGCCTATGCATGGTTGATCGTGGCCGGGTCGATGAGTGTATGGGCCGCATTCTCAGACGTTCATGGCGGAATCTGGGGCGCATCGCGTCACGCTCTTACGGTCGGATTCGCGGCAACGATGGTGTTCGCTATTGGTCCGCGCATCCTGCCTCACTTCACAGGTATCCAAAGCATCTTCAGCAAGCGCCTGATGCTTCTTAGCCTGCTGTGTCTTCAGACCGGATGCCTGCTGCGCGTTTCCTCTGAGCCTCTCGCATACGAAGGTCTGGTCTCATTTGCGTGGAAGGTATTGCCTGTCTCTGGGATGCTGGAACTGTCTGGAGTGTTGATTTTCGCTGTCAACCTGGCGCTCACATTTTTAGTCGGGCGCTCCGCCTTTGCCTTAAGCAGCACGAGTCAACGAGAGGCGGCGGTATAGTTGCGCGCACCCAAAGCGGGACACGAGTCGCCTGGTCGCAGTTCCCTACTCTTCTCCTGAGTTTGCCAAGTCGTAGGTCGCTCCCAGCCAGCACATGCTAATCGGCGCGAGGCACACAAGGTCAACGCAAAGTTCGGTGCAGAGAATACTTGAATTCCGGTGTCCGAGTCGATTTCTCATCTCGGTGTGACTAAAGTCCCTGCAATGCAGAGCGCCCGACGCTACCGTGAGCTTAGCGCGGCCTAGAGCGCGCGGTTTATCGAGGAGAAATTATGTCCTATAAGCGTTATTGGGTGGCCCTTGCCATCGTAATTATTGGGTCTTTCGGCGTTCTCGGTGGGGTCGGCAGGAAGATGATCAGCGAAGCTCCACCCATCCCAGACGTCTACAACACGGACGGCCAGCTTCTCTTCACTGGCAGTTCCATCACCGATGGCCAGGGAGTGTGGCAGTCGATCGGCGGGCAGGAGATCGGCACAGTGTGGGGACACGGAGCTTATGTCGCGCCCGACTGGAGCGCGGATTGGCTGCACCGGGAATCGGAGATCCTGCTGAACATCTGGGCGGTTAGAGCCGGGGCAACGAATTTCGAGGATCTCGGTCAGGACCAACAAGCGATCTTCAAGGCCCGGCTGATTCGTGAGATGCGAACCAACACCTACGACGCCTCGCGCAATCGCGTGACGCTAAGCGCGGATCGCGCCGCGGCGTTTGAGCAGCTTCGCGCCTACTACACCGACGTCTTTGCAGCAGGGCGATCCGAGTATGCCATCCCAAGCGGCGCATTGACGAACGCCGCAAAGCAGCATCAACTTGCCGCCTTCTTCTGGTGGACCTCGTGGGCTTGCAGCACGGACCGTCCGGGATCCGAGACAACTTATACGAACAACTGGCCTCACGAACCCCTTATTGGAAATGTTCCTACATCCGGCGCGGTCCTCTGGAGTGTATTGAGCTTCGTTGGATTGCTGGCGGGAATCGGGGGACTTGTCTGGTGGTATGCATCGCTGGAGAAGGAATTCGTTCACGGGCCTTATCCGCAAAGCGATCCATTCCTTCTCTTCAAGCCAACTCCCTCGCAGCGTGCGACGTTGAAGTATTTCTATGTGGTGGTCATTCTCTGGGGCGTGCAGATTCTGATGGGAATCCTGACTGCTCACTACGGCGTCGAAGGACAGTCCTTCTTTGGATTTCCGCTCGCCAAGTATCTGCCTTATGCGGTCACGCGTACATGGCACTTGCAAATCGCCATTTTCTGGATCGCAACCTCATGGCTGGCAACCGGTCTCTACGTTGGACCGGCTGTCAGCGGTCACGAACCGAAGTATCAGCGACTCGGTGTGAACGCGCTCTTCGGGGCATTGATTCTCGTAGTTGGAGGATCGCTCGCCGGGGAGTGGCTGGGCATCCAGCAGCGCCTGGGGAACATGTGGTTCTGGTTCGGCAGCCAGGGTTATGAATACGTCGATCTTGGCCGCTTCTGGCAGATTCTGCTGTTGGTAGGGCTGGTGCTGTGGCTCGTCCTGATGGTCGCGGCGCTCAAACCGGCACTTGTCCGCAAGAGTGAGGACAGATCGCTCTTAACGCTCTTTCTCATCTCCAGTATCGCCATTCCGCTTTTCTATTCTGCCGGACTGATGTACGGGCAGCGCAGCCATCTCGTTACCGCCGAATACTGGCGCTGGTGGGTCGTTCACCTATGGGTTGAAGGCTTCTTCGAAGTATTTGCGACGGTTGTCATCGGATTTCTGTTCACACGGCTCAGGTTGATCGAGATTCGGACGGCAACCAAGGCTGCTCTCTTTTCGACAACGATCTTCCTGTCAGGCGGAATTATCGGCACTTTCCATCACCTCTACTTCGCGGGAGCAACACCTGCAGTCATCGGCCTCGGTGCGATCTTCAGTGCATTTGAAGTTGTGCCGCTGACTTTGATCGGGTATGAAGCTTGGGAAAATATCCGCCTCGCGCAACCGACAAAGAAGTCTCAGTGGATCGCCAACTACAAATGGCCCATCTACTTCTTCGTTGCAGTCGCATTCTGGAATCTGGTGGGAGCAGGTCTGTTTGGCTTCCTTATCAATCCACCTATCTCCCTCTATTACGTGCAGGGACTCAACCTCACTCCCGTCCACGGTCATACGGCGCTGTTCGGTGTGTACGGAATGCTCGGTCTAGGTCTCACGCTGTTTTGCCTCCGCGCGCTGAATCCTGCTCGCAAGTGGAAGGAGACTCCACTGAAGCTTTCCTTCTGGTCGCTGAACTTTGGCTTGATCTTCATGGTCATCCTCAGCATGCTTCCGGTAGGCCTGTTACAAGCCTGGGCATCGATCGAACGCGGTACCTGGTACGCACGCTCGGCGGAGTTCATGCAGTCTGGCTCAATGCAGACTCTCCGCTGGATGAGAGTCCCGGGAGACATCCTTTTCGCTATTGGTGCAGCATTGTTTGCTTGGTTTGTGCTTGGACTGTTGACCGGACACTCCTACGACAAGCAAGGCTCCGCAGGTCAGGATGTTTCATCGCGCGAAACCAGCCGAGAAGAGAACATCGCTTTGGCAGGCCGCTAAATGGGGCCACTTCGGCTATGAGCGACCAAAGTCGCTGCAATCAACTTACCGCAACACTAACTTAGATTTGAGGAGATTGTTATGACAATTACAACCCAAACAGTTCGAGAGATAGCTCTCGAACAGCCGTCTTCGATTCGGGTTTTCGAGAAGTACGGGATTGATTACTGCTGCGGCGGACGCAAACCGCTGTCTGAGGCTTGCACCGCCGGCAATATTGAGATAGATGCAGTCCTTGCGGCTCTCAAAGTCGCTGCTCAGTCGACCGCGCCTGTTTCCACGGATTGGGCACAGGCATCGCTCGAAGTTCTGAGCGCGCACATCATAGATGTACATCACGCATATGTGAAAAGAGAATTGCCACGCCTTTCGGTTCTAGCACAAAAGGCTGTGAATCGCCACGGGGCGACGCAAATGGAACTCCGGACAATTCAATCGAAGCTGGCTGAGTTGGACGAAGAGTTGACACATCATCTCGCAAAAGAGGAGTCGATTCTATTTCCATACGTAGTACTTCTCGAACGTGCCTCGGCAAATTGCAGCCCCAAACCTCGAGGGTGCTTTGACTCTGTTGCCAGCCCAATCGCCATGATGACCCAAGAGCACGATGCGGCTGGAGCACTGCTCGCTGATATCCGGCGACTGAGCAACAGCTTCACTACGCCTCCGAATGCCTGCCCAACCTATCTCGCCTTTTATGACGGCCTAAGTGATTTCGAAAAGGATCTGCACCAGCATATCCATCTCGAAAACAATATTCTCTTTCCACGAGCGATCGAACTGGAGGCTCGCATTACCTAGTGGAACGAAACTGCAAATTACCGGCAGAAGGGTCGCTGATTACGCATTTGCCGCCACGAAAGGAGTTGAGGAATGCGAGGAAGTCCGTAATTGGCTGCCCCCCAGGGATTCGAACCCCGATAGGCTGCTCCAGAGGCAGCTGTCCTACCATTGAACGAGGGGGCAACAAG
>NZ_JBARMD010000364.1:0-9192 GCF_049802275.1 Occallatibacter sp.
CCTCGCGGGTCACTTCATCAACGTATGTTTTGGAGTATGAGTTTCGGAATAGGACATTGAGAACTGGCCGGTAGGTTCTGTAGGTCCGTAGGCTACGGTGCTTGCGGATGTATTCAAGGTACTGGTCGATGGCTGCGTCCATCGACAGACGAGTCGGCATCGACGCTACTGGAGCTTCCGGTAGCGCTATGAGGCCTGCTTTTACGGCATTGAGCTCGATTGATTTTGAGCGGGCCGCGGGAAGAAGAAGATCGTAGCTCTCAACGGGCTTTCTGCGCCGTTTCCCGTCTTCATACCATTCCAGGTAGTAGCGGCCTTCCGGATGATGTTCATCGCGGCCGTCTACCCAGACGTGATCGCGGATGATTCTCCCGTTGCGCTCGACAATCCGGGCGAACGGCCACTTGCCGTTCACCTTGACCATCTTGATGATATTGACCCGATCGGCGTATTGCTTGGCTCTGGCCATCGTCCGGAATCCTCCATGAGGAGTGCTCTGGACAAATAGCGCGAACCGCTAATTCAATCAAGAATGGACAGTAAATTCTGACCAATTCTCGATGAGAAATGGACAGTAAGATGGACAGTAAGATGTCTAACGGATTGAAAACTATGGGAATTTATTGCGAGGGCAGCGCTCTAACCAACTGAGCTACGTCCCCAGAGTGAATCTGGAAAACATGTTGCAAGTTGCGGATGGCTTAAAGTTCGTCACTCGTCTCACCACGCAACCAACCGCTTTTGAGGGCGGGAAGCTAAGCTGCACCTTGCTTCTGCAACATCATTGAGTGTATCAGAAAAGCGTCGTTTCAATGGCAATCGGCCCATCTGCGCTTCTCCGGCGCGGCCCCGTGGGCAGCATCGGAGAATCTTCGCGCTTTGATGGGCCAAAGTGGATGCGCTAGGCTGTCCAGGCAGCAGCAGCACGATTTCCACGCGCGGCCGCGGTAAAGCCCATATCCATCGAAATGCCGCGCACACATTGCAGCAGGTGATTGGCGATGGACGGGAGCTTCTGCGCAGTTACACGGAACGACGGCCCCGACACGCTGACCGCGGCTACAGGCTGGCGCTGAGCATCCAGCAGAGGAACAGCAATGCAACGGAGCCCCTCTTCGAGTTCTTCGTCATCGACTGCGTAACCACGGCGACGCGTCTTCTCGATCTCGGTGCGCAATGCCTCGGCCGTCGCTATCGTCCGATGCGTGAACTTTTCGAACCGTGTCCGCCGGATGATTTCATTGATCCGGTCCTCGGGCAGAAATGCCAGCATTGCCTTGCCCACCGACGTGCAGTGAACGGGATTGCTGGAGCCTACGCGGGTGATCATGCGGACTGAGCGCGCCGGTTCAATCTTGTCGATGTAGATCACCCTCGCCTGCTCCAGAATGCAAAGGTGCGCCGTCTCCTCGGTCTCCGCCACAAGTCGGCGCAGATGCGGTTGGGCGCGCTCGCGCAGGTCGTATTGTTCGATGGCGCGGTTGCCGAAGTCGAAGAGACGCAAGCCGAGGCGGAATTTGCCATTCGTCGTCCGCTCCACCATCCTGTGGCGTTCCAACACCATCAGAAAGCGGTGCGCCGTGCTCTTGTGCAGTTGCAGAGACGAGGCAACTTGCGCGAGTCCGAGGGGAACTTCGCTTTCGCCCAGCAAATCAAGTACGGCAAAAGCACGATCGAGCGCCTGAACTTTGTATGTCCCCTGGGGGGCTGAGTCTCGCATTTTGGTCCTCTATTCCGTCTGTAAGTACAGCTTCAGTTTCTCAGAATATGGGACTAACAGTCAAGAAAATGAGACGATCTCGCTTTCGAATGAAAGATATACGCTTAACTCTCACAGGAAAACCGGGAAATGCCCCCTGTGCGTGAAGGCGAGTGGCAGAATGTGTCTACGCCGGGACTTCGTCTCCTTCGCCAGGCGCCAGAAAGAGGTTTTCTTCAAGCCCATGCTGGCGAGTGTAGAGATCGTAGTAGCGGCCGCCGATGGCAAACAGTTCCGAGTGACTACCGCGCTCCACGATTCTTCCCCGTTCCACCACCAATATCTGATCTGCGCGCCGGATGGTCGATAGCCGGTGGGCTATGACAAACGTCGTCCGGCCGACCATCAACTGGTTCAAGCCAGCCTGAATCATCGCTTCCGACTCCGAGTCCAGCGAACTAGTCGCCTCGTCCAGAATGAGAATGCGTGGCTGCGCCAGCAACGCACGGGCAATTGAAAGCCGTTGTCGCTGGCCGCCCGACAGTTTCACGCCGCGCTCACCCACAATCGTGTCATAGGCTTCAGGGAATCGCTCTGCAAACTCATCCACCCGTGCGGTGCGGCATGCAAACAGGAACTGCTCTTCGGTCGCTTCGGGCCGCGAAAACATGATGTTCTCGCGAATCGACCCGTCGAAGAGGAATGAATCCTGCAACACCACGCCCAGTTGCGACCGATAGGTGTTCAGGTCCACGCTAGCCAAATCGATCCCGTCCACCAGCACCTGTCCGCTCGTTGGCGAGTGGAAGGCGCAAATCAAACTGATCACTGTCGACTTGCCCGAGCCCGACGAACCCACGAGGGCGGTCACGGTTCCCTGCTCCGCTTCAAAACTGATGCCGTGCAACACCGGCTTGTCCGTCTCGTATGCGAACTCCACCTTGTCGAAGCGCACGTTACCCTCGATGGGCGGCATCTTCAACTTGCGTTTGGGATCCTGGTTCTCTTCAAGTTCGGCCATGATTTCGCGTGTGCGGTCGAGGCCTGCGAAAGCTTCAGTCAGTTGTGTGCCGATGTTTACGATCTGGAAGATCGGCATGACCATGATGGCCAGAAACATGTTGTAGCTGAAGTAGTCACCGACAGTCCATGTATGGTTTAGCACCGCATGGCCCCCCAGCCACATCACCAGCGCAGAAACCAGCCCGAGCACGGTGGTGGACGCCGATCCGAGCACGCTGGTCATGGTCAGGGACTTCATCACGTTGTTGAGCAGGCGATCGACACCTACCCCAAACACGCCAGCCTCGCGCTCTTCCGCGTGATAGCCCTTGATCACGCGGACTCCACCAAGCGATTCGGTCAGCCGGCCTGTAACTTCCGCATTGATCTTTGCTCGCTCGCGGAAGATGGGTCGGATTTTCTTGAATGCATATTGAAGAACGAAGACAAATAAGCCCACGACAGCAAAAACCGTCAACGTGACAAGAGCGCTGCGATGCAGCAGATAAACGAAGGCCAAAACTGCGGTGAGCAGCCCGCCGACAAATTCCACTAACCCCGTGCCCACCAGGTTACGCACACCTTCCACGTCAGACATGATGCGCGCGACAAGCGTACCAGTGCGATTCTCGTCGTAATAAGCCACCGATAAGAGTCCAACGTGCTTTTGCACCTGGCGCCGCATCTCGGCAATCAACCGCTGACCAGCCTTTGAGAGCAACTGCGTCAACGAAAACGAGGTAATTGCCTGCACAATCATGGCTGAGAAGACGAGAGCGATAATCTTCGGCAACAACTCAGGGTGGGGATTGGTCTGCGAAAGAACTTTGTCCAGCAATGCCTTGGAAGTATAGGGAAGCACCAGCCCGGCAACACGATTGACGGCCATCAAGGCCATTCCCGCAATCAACAGACCTTTGCGCGGCGCCACCAGCGCCTTGATTTCCGGCCAGAGCGCTTTGAGATTTGGCTTGCGCTTTGGCAAGTCAGCTACGTTTGCACGCGCACTGCCTGTGCGCGGCGACCGCTCTGCTCCCCTGCTTAGCCCCATTCCGCCGCCGCGCATGGTACTCATGTGTTAGACCTTCCCCGATCGCCGTGCCGCAATGAATGACCGCACGCACAGAATCACGTAAAGCAGCAGCAGGCCTGTCATCGTCAGTTTCGACGCCAGCGCGATCTCATCCGGTGCAATACCTGCCGACTTCGCGTGCACATATCCGCGTATCGCCTCAACCGCGCCGCCAATGAATCCCAGCAGCCCGATTGTCACATTGACGTGCATAAACAGCTTGCGGCGCGACTCGCTCGGGCTCATGGCCAGCAACCCAAACAGAGCCAATGCCAAGCCAAACCATGTCGGAATCAGTGCCGTCACATGCTGACTGCCCGTTCCAACATAGCCAATCAAACCAAGCGCAACCAGCAGAACCGCAAAGACCAATGTCACTTTCGCCAAACGAAACCTCTCCCTGAGGCTGACGTCAAGGATATCAGTCTTCTAGATGCCGGGCCGCGTTGTCCTGATTCGAAGAATCAGTTGCGGTTAGCGTTGAATGCGCGCCGACCCGCCCTGCGCGAAGGCCCGCACCTGGTCCAGGGTTGCCATGGTCGTGTCCCCGGGGAAGGTTGTCAGCAACGCGCCGTGTGCCCATCCCAGCTTCAGTGCTGTCTCGGGCGCCTCGCCGTTCAGAAGTCCATAAATAAAGCCCGCTGCGAATCCATCCCCGCCCCCCACTCGATCCAGCACTTCCAGCTCGGCGGTAGGCGCCGAATAGGTCTTGCCATCCACCCAGGCCACCGCGCTCCAACTGTGCCGGTTTGTTGAGTGAACTTCTCGCAGGGTCGTCGCCACAATCTTCACGTGCGGCAATTTCTTTACAACCTTATCCATCATGCCGAAAAAGACGCTGGGATCGAGCTTCGACTTCGCCGCAACCTCCGGCCCAGGGATGCCAAGCCCCTTCTGCAGATCTTCTTCATTGCCAACTAGCACATCCACGTTCTCGACGATCTTTGCAATCGTCTCTACAGCGTGTGTGTCGCCGCCATGAATTTTCCAGAGCTTCTCACGAAAATTCAAATCGAATGACGTCACGGCGCCGGCGGCCTTCGCTTCGCGCATCATCTCCGCAGCCAGTTCGGCTGTCGTCGCGGAGAGAGCCGCAAAGATGCCTCCACTGTGAACCCACCGCACGCCACCCGCAAAAATTTTCTTCCAGTCAAAGTCTCCCGGCTTAAGGCGGGCCGCAGCCTCGTTGGCACGGTTGTAAAAAACCACCGGCCCACGCACACCAAAGCCGCGATCGCTGTACACGGTCGCCATATTCGGACCAGAGACGCCGTCATGCTTGAAGTGCTTGTATATAGGCTTTACTCCCATGGCTAGCACGCGCTCTGCGATCAAGTCGCCGATCGGGTAATCCGACATCGCCGAAGCAATTGCGCTTTTGAGCCCAAAGCAATTCGACAGGTTGGCGGCAACATTGAATTCGCCGCCGCTCACATAAATGTGGCACTCAGTCGCCTTGCGAAACGGTATGATGCCAGGGTCGAGCCGATGCACCAGAGCTCCCAGCGAAAGAAAATCGATCTCGCCATCCTTGCGAATTCTCAGTCCATCACTCATGCTTCATCCACTCCTCTGCTTGACGATTTCGGAACCTGTAATTTCGCTGTGCGCACCGCTCACGCTCCAGGTGATTGCTTCAAATCTGCAACGACCTGCTCAGGCGTCCACTCATTTCCCGGATAGAATTTCAAGACCCTGCCATCGGGCCCGATCAGTGTAGTCGAGAGCGTATGCGTAATGGTTCCGTCTGCCGCATCACTCATCCCCACGTCGAAGAACTTTGCCATCTCCGCCAGCACAGGCTTCTCCGGCACTGCAAAATCCCAGTGTGCGAAGGCTGCCTTTGCATCGCTGCCGATGTACTGCTCCCCGTACGCCTTCAACCGATCCGGTGTGTCGTGTACCGGATCGAAACTCACGCACAGCAGATGGGCCTTCCCTTTCAGAACTGGGTCGGCCGCTATTTGCTTGTCGATCACTGCGAAATTACGTGTCACCAGCGGGCAGAAGTTCGGCAACGGGCACCGCGTATAAATGAACGTAATCAGCAGGTTTTTGCCTTGAAACTGATCCAGATGAATGATTCGCCCATCCTGGTTGCGCAGCTTGAAATCGGGAACTGCATCGCCCTTCGCCGGCACGTGATAGATCACCGCCGGGCGATAATCCGGCCTTCCCTGCGCAACCACCACGATGTGATCCAACAGAACACTCGCATCCGCTTCCTGCGAAACCAGCACGTCGGCTGTAATTACGTCGCCAGGATGCAATTCACTCAGGATGCTCGGATCTTTCAGCTTGTAGGGCATCGTCATTGCCTCCATGAAGCTCGGAATCGCCTCATGGTTCAATGTCACTTCGCCCGTCGCAGGGTTGCTGGCCACAACCTTACCACGCAGTTTGTAGACTTTGTATGACGAAGGCTCCGCGGAATTTCCCGCCTCGTTTTGCTGACGATGGCACCCGGTAACCATCGCCATCCCGATGACCATATAAACGAACAGTTTCCGTATCACTCCCCAGTTTACAACCCGACCTGTTTCCCACAGAATGCACTCGTTCCGCTCGGCGGCCCAACGGCGTATAACGCAGGTATGGGCACTCAACCTGGGGCCGAACTCGACGCATGGTTGCGTGATGGTGGACTTGTGGTCGCGTCGACCGATCGTGCGGCCCGTGCCATCCAGACCGAGTATCATCGACGCCGCCGCGCTGAGGGGGTGTCCGCCTGGCCCGCTCCCAACATCCTGGATTGGAAGACCTTCGCACGCACGGCATGGGAAGAACGCAATCTCGCCGGGCGCCTGCTCCTCAACCATGCCCAGGAAATGGCCCTCTGGTCTGAGATCATCCACAGCGAACAGCATCTTCCCACCGCGCTGAGGGCATCCGTACGCCGCCTCGCTTCCATGGCGATCGAAGCACACGATCTCCTTTGCTCCTATGCGCCGCAGCTCCTCAGAAAATCATCACGCGTTAATTGGGATCGGGACGCAGGTGCCTTCAGCCAGTGGCTCGCCGACTTCGATGAACAATGTGCTCGTAACGGAATCAGGACACTGAGCCGTTTGCCGCTCGAACTGATCTTGCTCCTGCAGGAAGACTCCTCGCCGCGCCGTGCGCTCCGCATCGCCGGATTCGATCGGGTGCTCCCCACGCAACGCCGGCTCTTCGACGCATGGGGTTCGTGGCAGCAGTTGCAACCTGAGGGTCCGGCTGCGCAGAGCACCTTCCACTCCGTTCGGGATAGCCAGACCGAGTTTGAGTCCTGTGCCTGGTGGTGCTACCAGCACCTCGCAACGAAATCCGACCAGCGGCTGCTGATCATCACCCAGGATCTGTCACAACGCCGCGGCGAAATCGAACGCGCTTTCCTTCGCTTCAGCGATCCGGGCGGCGTGCCTCTCTTTGAATTTTCGCTTGGCATTCCGCTCAGCCAGGTTCCACTGGCTCGGTCTGCATTGTTGCTGTTGCGCTGGCTCAAGGACGCCCTTGACGAGAATGCGCTTGACTGGCTCTTCGCAAGCGGCTCCGCAGCTTCATCTGAAGAATCTGCAACATTGCAGGCCTGCATGCGCACCCTGCGCCGTTTCGATCAACAACGACTTCAATGGCCTCTGGAAGGTTTCCTCAACCAGGGACGAATCGCCAATGCTGTTCCACATCAGTGGAAGCGCCGCATGATTGCCGCTCAACGCAGCTTGAATGAAGCGGTATCATTCCAGAACCCAATCGATTGGGCGGATAAAGTGCCGTATTTACTGGAGACGATCGGGTGGCCTGGCACTCAGTCACAAATGAGCGCTGAATTCCAGGCCGGGCGGCGCTGGCAGCAGGCCTTGGACACGGCAGGTTCGCTGGGATTCGATGGCCGTCGCATGGCCTGGCATGAATTTCTGGCCGAACTCGAATACGCAGCAGACGACATCCTTTTCGCACCGCAATCGACCGACGCACCAATCCAGATCGCCGGCCCAGCTGAATCCGCGGGCCTCACCGCCGATGCTCTTTGGTTTCTAGGCGCGGATGAGGAATCCTGGCCGGCGGTCGGGTCGATGCACCCATTCCTGCCTCCTTACGTGCAGCGCGAGCTCGGTATGCCCCACGCGTCTCACGAACTGGACTGGCAATTCGCCTCGACCATTACTCAGCGCCTGCTTGTTTCAGCACCCGAAGCCCACTTCAGCTTTGCTCTGCAAAGGGATGATGTTAAGTCCCGTCCCTCGCGCCTCATTGCCGGTTCTCCGCTTCCCATCGAGGAGAGCCTGCTTCCGCCACTTCACGATTCGCCGATCACAGATCCGATCGCCGATTCGAGCACGATTCCCTTCACCGCGGGGCATCTCAGCGGTGGAGCAGCCGTTCTATCTTCGCAGTCCCAGTGCCCTTTCAAAGCTTTTGCAACAGCGCGCCTCGCCGCCGGAAACTGGGATGCCGCGCAGGCCGGCCTCAGCGCAAAGCAGCGCGGGCAAATCCTGCATGCGGTGCTTCATTCCGTCTGGTCGGGCAAGCGTCCAGGAATTAAGAATCGCGATGAGCTCATAGCGATAAAGGATCTCGCTGCCTTCGTCAGCACGCACGTTAAAGTCGGGCTTAAGTCCGGGTTGCAGCCCGGAGTCTCCGAGCAAATGCCGCCGATCTATTTGGACCTTGAAGAAATCCGGCTGGTGCGTCTTGTCACTGAATGGCTGGAGTTCGAAAAAGCACGGGAAACCTTTATAGTCGAGCAGACCGAAGCTAAACGTACCGTCACAATCGACGGCCTCAGTATGAATCTTCGACTCGATCGGGTCGATCGACTGGTTGATGGCTCATCGCTCGTCATCGATTACAAAACCGGCAACGTCGATCCCGGGTCCTGGGACCTCCCACGCCCCGACGATCTGCAACTTCCGCTATACAAAATCTTCGGACTTGATCCCATTCAACCCTCGCTATTTGATAGTTACGGCGGCCCCGCCAGCGGTGGACTGGTTTTCGCCAAGGTCCGCGCAGGAGATGCCTGCTTTGCGGGTCGCGCCGCCGATGCGCGCGAAACGATCCATCCGGGCCTCAGTGGCAACAGCGCCCTGGTGAGGCGCAGACTGACCGGCCTGGACGAGTCAGAGTGGAAGAAGTACATCGAGCGCATGGCTGAAGAATTCGTCCAGGGCTGCGCCGAGGTCGATCCGCGCGACTACCCGAAAACCTGCGAGCGCTGCGGTCTTCAATCCGTCTGCCGCATCCAGGAACCGGAAAATCGCGCACGAGTTGAAGAAGAAGAAAACACGGAGGGCGACGATGCAGCCGAAGAATAGCTTCGTGCTTTCCGCTGCCCCCGATCAGGATCAGCGCATCACCGCACTCGATCCGCAACGGTCGATCCTCGTTCAAGCGCCTGCCGGTTCAGGCAAAACCGATCTTCTCACCCGCCGATTCC
>NZ_JBARMD010000365.1:0-6009 GCF_049802275.1 Occallatibacter sp.
CAGGAACGCCGCACGCCGCGCTCGGGCTGCCGCTGGGATCGGGCGTCCTGGCTCCTGGAGCGGATCCTTGTTCTCTGAAATGACCACCGAGATTCGAAAGGAATAACCATCATGGCGACCGCAACCACGAATGACTGCACACAACTGGACAGCACCCTCCTGGAGCGCGTCAACTACTTCCCGCGTCAGCTCCTCACGGCCGACGATATGACTGCTGATCAGCAGTACTTCATTAATAAGTTGCGCCGCCACAATCGCTATCTGCATGGATGGGGAGTCGTTTGCGGCCTTGCCGTGACCGTCTCCCCCACTACTGCAAGCCCATGGCAGGTCGTCATCTCACCCGGATACGCTCTCGGTCCCTACGGCGATGAAATCTATGTCCCCGATCCCTTCAATCTCGATCTTGCCCAGTGCGGTCCCGGCGCTGCTACCGACCCGTGCGCTCCAGGCAGCCTGATGCTTACCGGCATCGCCAAAACAGGTTCAACCCTCTACATCGCCATTCGCTACGAGGAATGCCTTTCCCGTCCCGTGCGGGTCCTGGCCGGGGGATGCGGCTGCAACGATCCCTCGTGCGAGCCTTCGCGCATCAGCGACAGCTACGAGATCTCCTGCCTCTCTGATTTGCCTCCCTCTTCCCAGCAGAATCCCGGGCCCGCCATGTGCGATATCCTCTCCGGACGAGTCCTCGCTCAGTGTCCGCCCTGTCCCTCCGATCCCTGGATCGTCCTGGCGCAGGTACAGTTGCCCGGCACTGCGGGCGCTGCTCTGGCGCAAGGCAATATCGACAACATCACCGTTCGTCGCATGCTCTTCAGCACAGCCACGATTCAACAGCAGGTACAGCTCTGCTGCTGCGCGGGAAATGACCTCGCCCCCGTGCGCGTCACCAGCATCAATCCCGCCGATGGCACGGTCTTCACCAACGGTTCGCAAGTGCCCGGTGCCATCTTGATCACCTTCAGCAAACACCTTGTTCCCTCAACCGCGAACACCAACACCATCCTGGTATTGCTCACGCAACCCGGTGTTCCCTCCAAAGCAGTCCAGGGACTGGTCACCTACGACGACGGCACACAAAGCGCAACCTTCACCCCTGCGCAACCCTTCACGATCCCGGGAACCTACCAGGTGACTGTCGTTGGCAGCGGCCCCAGTTTCATCACCGATTCTGACAACCTCGCCCTCGATGGCAATGCGGATGGCACCGCCGGCGGAAATTTCCTCAGCCAGTTCACGGTGCAGGGTGTTGCCACCACTCCAACCCCCACGCCTACTCCATCCCAGACTCCCACTCCGACCGTGACCCCCACTCCGTCACCCGATCCCATCAAGGTGCTCCTCAGGCCCAGCGGCGCGCCGGTAATTCAACGAAGCGCAAAGGCCGGAGCAACCGGCGAGCTTACCCTCATCATCAATGGCGGCGCTGCCGGCCAGAAGGTGATTGCCGACATCACTGTCATTCTCAGTGCCAACATCGGCTCCACATCCGCTGCCGATACCGCCGTATTGGCGAGTTCGGAGGGCAATGTCAACGCCACCAAAGCCGTAAACTCCTATACCTTCACCGGGGTCGTCATCGTCCTGCCGGGATCGACCGGGTCCTTCACCATCAAGGTCGGGAAGATGAAGATCAACGCTACGTCCGCAACCGGCGGAAGTGCGATTCCCGTTATGGCCAACGTTTCGATCGCCACCACTGCCGGTGATCCCTTGCTCACTCCAGCCCCTGCAACGGTTCAGGTCGCAACCATCGCTCAGGGATAAGTCAACGGTGTACGAAGGAGCCCTCGATTATGAGCAGTTCTGAAAATTGTCCTTCGCCACCCGTCGGTCACCAGGCGAGGCCAAATTGGCAGGCCGGCAGTCGTCTGACTGCCGAGGCCTGCACACTGGAACAAAACTACAGGATCCAGAAACTCCGCCGCCACAATCGCGACCTCCACGGCTGGGGCGTTCTCTGCGGACTGTGGGTCGTTCCCGCAGCCGATGGCTCCAATCCCTGGGAAATACAGGTTTGCCCGGGATACGCCATTGGGCCCTACGGTGATGAGATCGAGGTCATCCAGGCCGCCCGGATCAACGTCGAAGACTATTTGTGGTTCAGGCCGCACGTATTCGCAACCATTGCTGTAATCCCCGCTCCGGCGTATGTCGCTATCCGATATCAGAGCTGGACCGACGATCTCACGCTGGTGCCCAATGCTCCTTGTAAGTGCGATAACCCAAACTACGTCGATGCCCGTATCGCGGATGGATTTCAGGCCGGCATCGTTTGGACTCCCGCCACAGACTTCAGCCGCCCGAAAAGTCTTGAGAGCCTGTGTGGGCCCGGCAGCATGCCCTGCCCTCCGTGCCCTCCATCGCCTTGGGTCCTGCTTGCATCAATCAATCTCCCCCCGCGCGGCGCGCCCATTACCGCGGCCATGATCGACAACAGCTTTCGCAACAGCTTGTAAGGGAATGGTAGAGCCATGGACAAACCTTTCGGCAGTAATCAGGACGCTCCCACGGCGCTTGCGGCACCAGAACGCAATCAGTACTTCTACGGAAAACTGCTCGACGCCCCCCATCTGCAACTGGAGCAGGAATACTTCAACAGCAAACGCTGGCTGCTGAACCTCCTGATCTCCGGCAAAGGTGTCGTTGCCGGCCTCGCCGTGGTTCCCACAGCCGATGGAAGCCAGGTGCTGATTCAGCCAGGCGTTGCTCTCGATGGCTGGGGCCGCGAGATCCTCGTATCCGCCCTGACCGCACCCATCTCTCCCTGGGCTCTCACCGATGATGCGGGAAACCCCGCCGGAACTCTGGCCGGCGCCGCGAACGTTACCATCTCCATTTGCTATCGCGAGTGCGGCATCGATCCGGTGCCGGTCATGGTGGCTGCCTGCAAACCCGATGCGGATTGCGCCCCCGGCTCGACGCGGGAACAGTTCGCCATCATCGTCAAGTCTGGAACCGTGCTGCCCGATCCGGTCGTCTGCAATTTTCCCGGCGTCTTCACACCGCCCTTTCCGGATCTTCACGCCGCTCTCGCCAATCGCGTCAGTCAGCCTTATGCGGATCCGGCAGGTTCCGGCTGCATCATCCTCGCGCAAATCAGCCTCCCCGCCAGCGGGCCCATCACTCCCGCAATGATCGACAACGCCGTCCGGCCCGTCATCGTAAGCAACAGCCTCCTGCTCGAATTGATCTTCTGCCTCGCGCAGCAACTTTCCTCAACTCCCACACCAACACCTGCTCCCACTCCAACCCCAGCCCCAACCCCATCACCAACGCCCACACCAACCCCAACATCGACGCCAACGCCCACACCGTCTCCAATGCCAACACCGACACCCACGCCGACACCAACTCCAACGCCAACCAATGCCTGAACCACATCATGCCAACCTCCATCATCATCACGGCGCGAGATGAAGATCCCGGAATGTTGAAGGCCACGCTCGAAGGCCTGCGAGCCACGACGCCCGGTCTTCCCATCGAGGTCATTGTTGTTGACGATGGCAGCACCTTGCCGATCGAATCGCGCGCCATCGGCGATGCTCGCTTGATCCGCCATCCCACGCCGAGAGGCGTCTGCGAATCGCGAAGGATCGGAGCGCAACTCGCAGCCGGAGATGTCCTGGTCTGGCTCGATGCCCACATGTCCTTCGGGAAAAACTGGCTCGCACAACTGCTTGTACAGACACACACCGACAGCCTCGTGTGTTCGCCTTTCTGGTCCTACGATCTCAAGGATTGTTTGTGCTGGGGAGCCGACTTCACCTGGAATGGAGAACGCAACCTCGCTTCGGGAAAATCTCCGGGCTTCGGCGTGCATCATCGCGTGGAACCTCCGCAAGCAGCGGCGGTAGAGGTTCCCATGGTGATCGGCGCATGTTACGCAATGCACCGGGAGGCCTACTCGAGATTGGGCGGATTCTGTCCTCACTTCAAAGTCTGGGGAATAGACGAGCAGGACATGTCTGCCCGCGCCTGGATGGCAAGGTTAAGCGTTGTCTGCGCCACTCACGTGCAGGTCGGCCACTTCTCGCGAAAAGCCTTCCCTTATCCGGTGAATTTCGAGCACCTGGAATTCAATCAGCTTGTCATGATTCGTAGTCTGTTCGATAGTCATACGGCGAAACAACTTGAAGCTCCATTCCAGCCGATGCTCCCTGTGGTTGAGTCATGGCTCTCAGACCTCGACCTGATCCCCTGGCGCAAGTCCGTGCAGCGCCGGCGAAAGATCTCCGATCGAGAGTTCTTCGCCCGTTTTGTGCCTCCACTCGAAAAAGCTGCACCCATCAAATCGCGCGCCGGAAGAGGCCAATCTGCATGAGACTCACAGCATCACGACGGTCCACGGTACGATCCGGCTCGGCTCCCGTGAAAACATACATCCTTCCAGTGCGCTGTCCCTTCAGGCGAATCGCTGTCACACCCGTGTAGTGGAGCTTCACCGTCGGACCCGAAGCCACGTCCCGTAGGGCGGGGCTCTTGGGCTGCACTCGCTTAACCTGTGCGGCCGGAACTGCCGTCGCCACTGGGGTCACTGCCGCCGCTGTCTGTCTGTTCTGTCCGCAACAAGACATCTTCTTCTCCTCGATCTTCTGGAAGCCGTTCTACGAATACCGGTTCATGTCGCACCCGGTCCAGCAGACAAGCCGCACCCGAAAGTCCCAACCACAGCAAGAGCCCCTCTTTTACGCTGGTCGCAATCGCAACAGCAACCGCCGCGGCAACCCATAAGCTCAAGCAGTAGAAGCAATCCATGAGCTTCCCGAGGACACCGGATCCCGCTGTCTTTCGTAGGCTCGCAATTACGTCCCACGGCCCATCCTCATATGCAATAAGATGCGTAACCCGCCATGTGGCAAGCGCGCCAAGAACAACTCTCAACCATTCGTTCATGGAAGCTCAGTACGTAAGAACTGATGATTAAATGTCGAAGGTGCTCGATCACGGTATAACGTGAACCGCCCAATGGTTTGTTTCACGAGAACTGCACAGAATCAGGCTAAACGTACCCTCAGCTCCGTGGGCGACAGGAGTGATTTTATCCCAATTGCAGGCCCATCGACTCAGATCCCTGAATAGTTGCGACACGAGGCCACCTCGTAAGCGACGCTGGTGTGTACAAAGACTTTTTTGGTCCCAAAGCAATCTACCTTGGTGAAGACGTATCCCCAGGCCGCACTCCGCCCTTCAGCGTTCAGGTCAACGTCCTCCCGGCGGGCTCCGCCTGCGTGGAAGTGAAAGGAACGCGACTGACAGAATTGGAAATTCAGGACCTGCAAAATAGGTTAATGGGGTATCGCCTTAAGAATCTCAGTACGGTATACCTCTCCGACTTCAATGCTAGTGCACTCACGTCAGACACTGGTGCAGTCGCGAGCGCCCTGGGCGCCTGCATTGTCGACTCGCCAGGGCTGCAGTCGGAGACCTCATCTCTCTGCTCACGCCAGTTGAGAGCCAGCGTCACATAGACTTCTCCATCGGCATCGAAGCAGTGACACTTGAGGCTACCCTCAATCTATGCCATCAGGACAAGGCGCAAGTTCTCGTCGGCGAAATTGCGACGGAGGTCAATCGCCTACAAAAGGACCATGGTGAGTGCGTCACCTACAGCGCTGAGAAGGTCGGCCATCTCCTCAAGAAACTCGGCCTGTACACGCGCCGGCTCGGTGATGCCGGCAGGGGCCTGGTGATGGACTTGGCGACGAGGACAAGGATCCACAAAGTTGCCGCAGTGTATAGCTGTGTAGGTTTAGTGGTGGAAGAGAATAACCTGCACTGCCAGTTGTGCATTGAGCACAAACGACTTATGCAGGTTAAGTAGGTTATGCAAGATTCTTCGGCCGGAACACCGCGAGTCCGGCCGAATCAAGGGTAAATCATGAATAATGTGTGACTTCAGCCTTATGGGGCACGAACTTCAGGCTTATGGGGTACAACTTCAATCTTATGCGTCAACCCAAACCCCCCCCAGTAAAGGTATGAATCAGTTGCTAACTGCAACCT
>NZ_JBARMD010000366.1:0-4327 GCF_049802275.1 Occallatibacter sp.
CGCTGCCATACGCCTTCCACTTGCGCCACTGGAAAAACTGCTCCGCGCTGAACGGAATCTTCGGAGCCGTGCCCAGAAACCGCGGCCAGTCGCACGTCTCCGGCGAAGCATCCGGCGGAATCGTGTAATTCCACGCGCCCATCGACGAGTTGCGATCCCAGTACGCCGTCACCATGTTGAGCTTGCCGATCGCGCCCGATGCCAGCACCTCCTTCGCCTTCGCATACAGGATCGAACTCACGCGCTGGCTGCCGATCTGTATAATGCGATTCGTGGCGCGAGCAGTCTCAATCATCTCCGGGCCGTCCGAGTAGAGATGAATCATCGGCTTCTCGCAGTAAACATCCTTGCCGGCCTTCATCGCGTCCACCGATGCCTGCTTGTGCCAGTGATCCGGAGTTCCTATGATGACGGCATCGATGTCCTTGCGCGCAAGAATCTCCTTGTAGTCGCGCGTGGTGAAAACATCGTCGCCCCACACTTCCTTGCTCCGCGCGAGACGCCCGTCGTAGCAATCGGCCACAGCCACCAGCTTCACACCCGGCACCTGCACCGCCGAGCGCGTATCCCCCATGCCCTGCCCACCCGCTCCGATCAGGGCGATTTGAATATGATCATTCGCCGCCACCGGTTTCCCCGGCTCATCCTGAGCCGCCAGCATATGAATCCCCTTGCCCGCCTCTGCACTTGCGCGTGCAACCCCCGCCAGCGATGCCGCTGAAGCCACTCCCGCAACCTTAAGAAAATTTCTCCGATTCCAGATCTGCACAGTTCCCCCATTGAGCGATCATTTCCGCCGCATATAACCATACACGGCCTCACAGGGGATATCCGGCCACGGCTTTCAAGGCCGCCAAAAATCTTATATCGCAGGTTTGTATCTGGGCACGACTTTTACAGCTTGCTGAAAAAGTGTCAAGGGAGTCACTTGTTCTTCACAGGCGGTTTGAATTAGATGATTGGTATGCCGGGTGCCCCATCCAAGCCGCGCCTTTTGCGGCTTGGGTAGGAAAGCAACGAACCTCAACCCCGCCCTAATCGTCATCATCCTTCTTCAGCTTCCGCTTCTCCGTCAGCATCGCCGGCACCGGCTGGTCGCCCATCGTATCCTTCCACAGAATGACGTTTAGCTTCTGCGTAGGAGCTCGATCCGCGTGGCGAAAGTCCATCTTCATGCTTTCTTCCGCGCCAACCGCCTTCTTCGTATTCGCCGTATAAATGAGACCATTGTCGCGATTGGCGTAGTCCGCTGAATACGCCGGCTGGTCGCCCGCACCCGTGAACAAAGTCGAGATCATCGAACTGAAAGCATCGTTGTTATTCATCGGCGGCAGCCCCAGCAGTGTCTCCATCGTGCGGATAACACTCACCGTCGAGTAGAACCTGCTGTCCACGACGGGGGCGCCGTCTTTTCCGTGCGGCGCATATTTGCTGACGACGAACGCGATGCTGCGGTGTGCATCCACATGATCAGCACCCGCCTGCGCATCATCTTCAAGGATGAAAAACGCCGTATCGTCCCAGAACGGCGAGTGCGAAATCGCATCCACTGCGCGCCCTACTGCAAGGTCGTTGTCTGACACGCTGGCCTTCGGTGTTGGTTTGAACGGCACCGTTCCATTTGTATGATCGTCAGGCAGGCGCAACTGAATAAAGTTGGGCATGGTGTCTTTCCCATGTTCCTTGTCCGCCTCCCACTGCTTCAAGTGGCGCAAAAATATCTCCACGCGAATCTGATCGGGAATCGCCAGATTGAAGTCCGGCGACTCCTTCGCGAAATGCCCCACAAGCTCCGGCTTAGTCGCCGTATTTGATGCAATCAGCGGAATCGGCCACGGCCATTTGTTCACGCCGCCGCCCCATTCCGCAGGCAACTGCTCGCCCGGCGCAATGGCCTTTCGTGCGCACGTCTGACCCGGCAGAACCGGCCCCTGCTGCGGATTTGCCGTTTTCTTCTCATCGCAGAACACGGACGAGATGTATTCACCGAAGTGGTAGTAGGTCTTCCCATGCGCAGCCAGGTTTCCCCACAGATAGCCGCTGGCGGGCTCATTCACATCAGGAATGTTTTGCACCAGCGGCAGCCCTTCCGCTACCACTCCTTCAAAGTCATACGTGCGTTCGCCGCCGCGATACGCCTGTTGCCACGTCTTCTCCAGATAATCCGTCCCGATCGCAGCATTCGACCATACATGCCCATCGCCTGAAACTTCACCGGAGTCGTAGAAGTTGTCGAGCACGCCAAACTGCAGTGCCAGCTTGTGCAGGTTCGGCGTCACATCCTCGCCGAACATCGTCAGGCTCTTGTCGCCGTTTCCCACCGGCTTTCCATTCTGCGTAAGATCGCCAAGAATCTGATCGTAGGTGCGGTTTTCCTTAATGATATAGATCACGTGCTTGATGCGATTGTGCGTGCCATCGGCAAACTTAACCTTCTCCGCAGCCGCCTTCATGCGATTTGAATTCAACACTGCATCAGTGGATTCAGCCAGCCCGCTCTCGACCTGCGCCTCGTTCAACACTGCCAGCGATCCATACAGCAGAGTGGGAATGTAGTTGGTCCTTTTCGGCATGCCGGGTTTGCGTGGCTCGTCAGCAGGCACATACGGATTTGGACCTGCGCCCTTTCCCTTTGCGGTCGCCACGAACAACCGCCCGCCTGATTTTCCGGGCAGGAAGGCCATCGACATGGGCATCCACTCTGTGGGCACAAATCCATCGGGCTCGATCATGCCGGAGTGCGCCGTCTTCGCGTTCAGCTTCCGCGTGTCGATCACCGCAATTGCGTCAGTCGCCATGTTCGCCGCATATAGCCGATTTCCCGAGGCATTCAACGCCACCGCCAGCGGCTCCGCGCCAAAATAGCTCTGCCCCGGCAGTCGCGTATCGAAATACCCCTTCACGCTGAATTGCCCCGCACCCACATTCACTGCCGCCACGGCGTCGCGATTGGCCAGCGCAACATACAATGTCTTGCCATCGCCGCTCAGCGCGAACGCACACGGATGCGTTCCCGGTTTCACTGGATTCGTCGGCTTCAGCAACGCCAGCTTGCGTCCTACAGCGTTCTTTGCAAGATTGAGTTCGACAATTTCAGACGCATTCCAAAGCGCAACAAACGCGCGACGGCCATCCTTCGAAGTTTGCAACGCAATCGGATATGTCGACGGCACCGCATTGCTCTCCGACAGATCGAAGCGATGCTCGACCTTCCCGGTTCCCGGATCGATCAGAAGCACATCATCGGTCAGGTTCTCTGCCACCAGCAGTTTGTCCGCGCCTCCACTCTCGACGACCGCAATGGCCGCCGGAAACGGCACACCCTGATCCCCGTCCACGTCCCCGATCAGCTTCGTCTTGCGACCTGCGTCCAGTTGAACCATGGGCAACGCAATCAACCGCTCCGGCTCAATCTTTCCGTCCGCGAACCTGTACACCACAATGCCGCTGCCCGTATCAGCGACGCCATGCGCCGGCTTCTCTTTGCCCAGCGGATCCGTCTCCGAACCGATGCAAGCGTACACGTGTCTCCCATCGCGACTGAAAGCAAGACCGGAATAAAGCGTCTGCTTGGCGCGCACCGGCGTGCGGTCATCCGGGAAATCAGTCAGCGTTCCCATCTGCGTATCAAAGACAGCCAGTGACTGCTGGTACTTCGATTCATACGTTCCGTAGCCGGCATTCACCGTGACCACGTACCGCCCGTCCGGCGAAATCGCCATCGACATCGGCAGGCTGTTTAAACGCTGCGGATTGCCGGGAACCGGCTCGATCAACTGCTTACTGCTGGGGAGATCAATGCTCTGCGCAAAGTTCGATTGCACTCCAACCATCAACAAACCGCCAGCCATCAGGTACAACGCCGAAATTCGCATGGCAAAACAATAACAAATGGAGCTCGACCTCACATCACATGTCGATGACAACAGTCCGCTCCGATCCGGCATCACAACCGAAGCAAGCCATCCCGTGCACCTGCAATAATGGTTTGCCATGCAAACGGTAGTGACCGCAGAGAGTCTCTGGGACGGAAAGAGCCTTCACCAGCATCCGCTGATCCTGATTGAAGACGGCAAGATCGACTCGATAGCCAGCCGTGAAACAACGCAGTTGCCCGCCGGCGCACGCGTGCTCAATTTTCCCGGTGCAACGCTCGGTCCCTCATTCTTCGACGTACACATCCACGGCGCCGCCGGTCACGACGTGATGGAGGCGACCTCTCAGGCGCTCGACACCATGGGCACGTTTCTTGCATCGCGCGGAACCAGCGCCTACCTCGCCACCACCGTCGCCGCGCCACTCGATGCCACACTGCGCGCTCTGGACG
>NZ_JBARMD010000367.1:0-6944 GCF_049802275.1 Occallatibacter sp.
GCAGAACCGAGCCTGTCGAGCCAAGGTTGCCGCCATTTTTTGAGAAGGCGTGGCGAATTTCGCTAACGGTACGGTTGCGATTGTCGGTCAGCGTTTCCACTACGATTGCCACGCCGCCGGGGCCGTAGCCCTCAAAGGTGATCTCTTCATAGCTCACCCCTTCCAGTTCGCCGGTACCGCGCTGGATGGCCCGCTTGATGTTGTCCTGGGGCATGTTTTCGGCCTTGGCAGCGGCGATCGCCGTGCGAAGCCGAGCGTTGCTGTCAGGGTTGCCGCCGCCCTTGGCAGCCATGGCGATTTCCCTTAGCAGACGGGTAAAGATCTTGCCGCGCTTGGCATCGAGCGCGCCCTTTTTGTGCTTAATTGTCGCCCATTTGGAATGGCCGGACATGAGAACCTCAGTAGACGTGAAAATGCCGGCGATCACCTTCGCCCATCGACGAAAAGCCGTCGAAAGGGACCCGCGTCGCCCCTGTGAGTATACCACCGCGAAGGTAGGGCGAATTTGGGGTCAAACGAAAGGCTGAGATAGGTCAAGTCGCTCCAATTCCACTGGTAGTTCTTCCAGTTGCGCAGACTTTCAACAATCACTAAGTTCTCCTTGCAGTCGGGTCTCAGACCGCGGCCGCAGAAGCGCTTGGTGGGCTGCAAGGTTGTGCGCCCCCAATTTGGAGGTCGGGGTGAAAAGTGCGCCGTCTTTCACCTCGGTCATGTTTAGCGTCGCTAGAGAAAAGCAGGGGGAGATTATGATTCGAAGCAAGTGGTTCAGAATTGTCTCAGGATTGACTGTCGTGCTGATGTTGGCCGGGATGTCGGCCACGGTCGTCTCCGCGCAAACCAAGTTGAAGGGAATTATCAAGGGCCGCAGTGGTTCGCTGATCTTCCTGCAGACTGCGGATTCACCCAAGGTAGTCGTGCAATTGACGGATTACACCGACGTGGCCCAGGTGCAGGGTGTACTCAAGGCTCGCAGCAAGAGCATGTCCATGGCCGCCCTCATTCCTGGGCTTCCGATCCAGGTGGAAGGCAGTCTGAATGCTGACGGTCAACTGGTAGCAACGAAAATCCGGTTCAAGGGCGACGATCTGCAGCAGGCGCAGGCTATCCAGGCCGGATTGAGCGAAACCAGCGCGCAGACTCAACAGAACTCCGCCGAACTGGAAAGACAGAATGCAGCGCTCGCTGCACAAAATGCGGAGCTAACGGAACAGCAGAAGAAGGTCGCCGCAAACAAAGCCGCGATTGCCGAAGCGAATGCCCGATTCGGACAGCTCAACGACTACAACATCCTTGATGAAGTCACCGTGTATTTCGCGAATGGAAAAGTGAACGTCGACCCAAAGTACAACTCGCAACTGGTGGCCTTGGCCGAGAAGGCGAAGACTATCAATGGCTTTATGATCCAGGTCAAAGGGTATGCCTCCGCGACCGGGAGCGCCGCACTTAACCAGAAGCTGAGCGAAGACCGCGCCAACAACGTCGCGAATTTCCTTCTCCAGCAAGGCCATGTGCCGCTCACCAATATGCTGGCTCCCGGCGCGATGGGCGAGAGCCGACAGATCAGCGCAGGCGACACGACAGCTGACACTGAAGCCGCAAATCGCCGTGTGGTGGTTCGCATTTTGCAGAATAAGGCTATCGCCGGAACCTAAAAACCTGCTTCGCAGGCTGTCTTGCGCCGGACGAACATCGCCCGGCGCAACGCTTTGTGTCTCAGCAGAATTGAGGCATTACAGCAGGTCGCCCCCGCCGTCGAACCCACCACCATCGTCGTCGAGGCCGGTGGAATCGTCGTAGCCTGAGCCGTCGTCTACGTTCTGATCGTCGAAGCCGGATTGGTCGTCGAGGTTCGAGGTGTCGGTAAAGGCGCTGGTGTCCTGATCGTTGGCTGAATCCGCGTTCTGGTCGAATCCCCGCAGGTTGTCGTTGGAATCGTTGTCGCGCGGGTTGTAGCCGGCTCCCGGATCGTATCCGGTGTCATTGAATTGCGCGCCTTGATCCTGCACGCGGTGTTCGCCGTGCTCTGCGCCGCGGCTTGGGTCGTCAAAGTAGTTGTTGTTGATGACTTCTTCGACGGGTCGCTCGCCCATGCCAAAGCCGCCCATGCCATAGCCGGGACCGCCCATACCATAGCCGCCATGGCCAAATCCGTGAAGGATCGACTCGACGCCCTCGAAAGCCAGTGCGCCGGCAGCGACTCCAGCGGCTGTCTGCATTGCGCCCTGGAGAAAGCTTGGCTGGCCGCCGCCGACGGGGACATATTGAGTCTGCTGATACTGCGGCTGGCTGTACTGCTGTGCCGGTGGAGCATATTGCGGAACTGGCTGATAAGGCGGCGCAGAAGGCTGCTGTTGTTGCTGTGGCATGGAATCGTGCTCACCCAGGAGGCGGCCGAGAAAGCTCGTGGTATGTGCGGGCTGAGGGCGCTGCGGCTGTTGCATTTGCTGCTGGAGTTGCGAGATTTGCGCCCTGGCCTGGTCGAGGGCGATGTTCTGCACCAGAACGGTTTGCGCTAGCATGTAAAGCGCATCCGGATTCGGGCCGAGCTTCTGGTTGAGCAACGCGTCGGCGTCAGGATCTTTTTCTTCAAGCTGTGTCTGGTTGATCCGCTCGATGAGCGAATTAAGGAGCTGTTCTTCCTGGGGAGTCAACGGTGTAACCTCCGGCGGCCGGCAACTGCGGGGTCGGGCCGCCTCTCGCTATTGAGACGCGATACCGCGGGCAAAGTTGCTCCGCCGATTGTCAGTACGCAGGGATCTTTCTCATGGTTCCCTGTAGGAGCACTCTCAGAGCCGATAGCGGCATTTGCGGAGTCTGCCACCATATTTGCGGATGCCGCAATCTTCCGGCACGTCCACGACCTCAATCAATTCCGCTCCGGCGATTTCAAGGCTCCGCCGCGACGCCATATTTTCCGGATCGCAGGTAATCCACAGCGGATCGATACCCAGGCTGCGAGCGAACGGCAGCAACAAAACAAGTGAGCGCGCCGCATAGTGATGGCCGCGATGTGCGGGATGGACGCCGTACCCGATATGGCCGGCATAGCGCTCGATGTGCGGCGTTGAGCCGATGCGCAGATTGATGGTGCCCAACTCCTCGGCGCGATCGATGCTCATCATGCGGAAGAAATAGGTCGGGACGCGGTGGAAAGAATGGATTGAGTAATCGGCCAGACGCAATTTGAGGTCGCCGTGCCGCAACTTGAGCGACCGCAGGGCCTCGATAGCTTCATTCATGATCAGGCCGGTCTTTGAGAGTGCTCGTTCCATTTGCGAGCCGGAGTAAAGCCGGAGTTCCTCAGGGGCTAAAGCCCCGTCTCTCATCGTGCCACTGCGGCACGACTAAAGTCATGCCCTGTTACAAGACTCGAGCTCACCTGTTACAAGACTCGAGCTCACCTGTTACAAGGCTCGAATTCACCAATTACAAAGGATCGAGTTCACCTGTTACGAGCTCAAATGAGTCTTTTCCGCAAACTGCAAAGCGGCGCCCTCTCAAAACCCCATGAGCAGGCAGCGCTGACTCCAAACTCAACTTCCTTAGCTTTGACCTACGAGTTCAAAGGCGCGAATCTCTTCTTTTCTGACCGTCAATTGCTCGATGAGGTCGGTGCGGACTTCGTAGCCGCGTCCGGGCGCATCGGAAATCAGAATCTCGCCTTCGGGGGTGACTGTAACCTCTGGCTCGATGATGTCTTCGTTCCAGTACCGAGCTGAGGCCGACACGTCGCCGGGCAGGCGGAAGTTCTCCAGAGTCGACAGCGCAATGTTGTGCGCGCGTCCGATGCCTGACTCCAGCATGCCGCCGCACCACACGGGAATGCCTCGCTCCTGCGCTGCGTTGTGGACCGCAATGGCCTCGGAGAATCCGCCGACGCGGCCAAGCTTGATGTTGATGATCTTGCACGACTCCATTTCGATGGCGGCAAGTGCATCGCGCCGATTGCGAATGGACTCGTCAAGGCAAATGGGCGTATTCATGCGCTTCTGCAGCATGGAGTGGTAGTAGAAATCGTCGTGCCACAGAGGCTGCTCGACCATCAGCAGGTCAAAGGCGTCGAAGGTGACAAGGTGGTCGGAGTCACGAAGCTTATAAGCAGAGTTGGCATCGCAGCTCAACATGATGTCGGGCCACTGATTGCGCACTTTTTCGAAGACCTCAACATCCCAGCCCGGTTTGCATTTCAGCTTGATGCGCTGGTAGCCAGCGGCGAGTTCGCGCTCGATAATGTCGAGAAGCTCGGGAATCGATTTCTGAATCCCCAGCGATACGCCACAGGCGATCCTGTCTCGTACCCCGCCGATCAGCTGCGACAACGAGAGACCTTCGCGCTGTGCTTCGATGTCCCAGACGGCATTTTCGAGCGTGGCCTTGGCCATGGGATTTCCGCGCACGACGTTGAAGATCTTCGGACAGTCGCCACCGTGTTCGACGTTGGCGCTGGCCAGCATGGGGCCCAGCTCATTGATCAGCACCTGCCAGGCGGTGTCGGTTGACTCTCCTGAGAAATGCGGCCGCTCCCCTGCGGTGCACTCGCCCCAGCCGACCAACCCGTCGGCGCGGACCTCAGCCAGCAGAATCCTGCGGTTGCGGGTTACGCCAAAACTTGTTTCAAAGGGTCGCACCAGAGGCAGGTGCAGTTCGCGGAGAATGATTCCGTCGATTCTCATAAAATGTTGCTTCCTTCGGATGACAGCTAAAGAAGATGTTGGTACTTCAATGTGCCGACTGGGAAATGCTGTTTGAGACTCACGCCGGTTGGGCCCAATGGCCCAGTTCGAAGATTCCGTTACCTTCCGCGTCCCTGCTAAACGAGACGACGGCTAATCCTTTGGAAAATGCTTCCTGAAACCTGTGGCGATTCTGCATCTGGACGGCAAGTGCTTGCTCCCGGCCACTGGGGGATGCCTTCCACTCGTAAATGGCGGCTGGGACCAGGATGCGTTCTTCAATGTCATAGTTGACTGACGGTCGACCGTCCAAGCTCCCGCTGACTCGGTCAGAGTCGAGATACCACTCTGCAACGAGACGGTCAGTTGGAAGTCCACCTTGGAGTCGAGAAGAGGATACACCATAAAAATTCACATAGTAGCTACGAACGATCGCGCCGAGCTTGTGTATGTTTAGATGCGCGTTCTTGATCTCCAGCGGATCGAAGGTCCACTCCATGCGGCGGATGCCGCGCGAGAGCGCCTCACGTCGTTGCTCCAGCTTGAGTTGTGCGCCAAGGCCACGGTTGCGATAGTGGTCGCGCACTGCCAGCATGTGCGAGTGCAGGTAGGGCTGTGGATTTCCGTCTGTGGAATTCTTTCCGGTCTTCACGCCCGGCAAAGACATGGCGAAACCAACCATCGATTCGGGCGTTCCATTTGGACCGGCTCCGGGCAGCTCGGTGTCGAACGCCCCGATGACTTGACCGCCGATCTTCTGACCAACGAGAAAGGCCTTGCGGGGAATGATGTCGGTTTCGTCGTAGCCCCAGGTTTCAATCTGGAGCTGAACGCATGCTTCGAGCTCATCATGTCCAGAGCAGGGACGGATCAGGATCATCGGCCTGCCTCCTGTGCGGACGCTGATTTCGCCAGCTTGCGTTTAGCTTCGGTCCAGAGAGCTTCGAGTTCTTCAGGCTTCAATTCTTCCAGTGGCTTCTCGGAATCTATTTCCATTTGCTTGAACCGCTGTCGGAAGCGTAGATTGCAGCCGCGCAGGGCCATTTCCGCGTCGACGCCGAGGTGGCGACCAAGATTGACGACCGTGAAAAGCAGGTCGCCGAGCTCGGCTTCGACCGCGGTCTTGAGAGCGGGATCGGCGGATGTTTCGGCTGCGGCAGCTTCGGCTTCGAGTTCCGCCGTTTCTTCAGTCAGCTTCGGCAGCAGGTCACGCCAGTGGGGCCAGTCGAAGCCGGATTTCGCGGCTTTTGCACCGATCTTTGCGGCTTCAGCCAGCGCGGGCATGGCACGCTGCACCGAGTCGAGGCGCGAGGGCGGCTGATTCCCTTCTATCGCTGAGCCGGGCTTTGCTGCATTCTCCGCGGCTTTGATCTCTTCCCAGTTGCGCAACACCTTTGCTGCTGAACCTTCAACTGCTGAATCGACGATGGCCTCGTTGCCTGCGGCTCGCGACGCTTCTTCGCCGAAGACGTGGGGATGGCGGCGAATCAGCTTCCGGTTCAGATGGTCGAGGACATCGGTGATGGTGAAGTGGCCTTCGTTGGCAGCCATCTCGGCGTAAAACAAAACCTGCAGCAGCAGGTCGCCAAGCTCTTCGGCAAGATGCGGGAAGTCACGGCGCTCAATGGCGTCGAAAACTTCGTAGGCTTCTTCCAGTGTGTATTTGCGAATGGTGTCGAAGGATTGTTCGCGGTCCCACGGGCAACCGCCGGGAGCGCGAAGGCGCGCCATGATTGCGACTGACTGCTGAAATAACTCCGCCGCCCACTCCGGATCAGTAAGAACTGGGGTGCCCGGTGCAGACGTTGATGACAGAGGACTGTGTGCGTCTCTCGCGCCGTCCATCGGATTCAGTGTAACCCTGCCGGTTGGGTGCCGGTTCGAATCTTGCGAGGGGGGCGAGCGACTTAGAGCGGTGCCTCGTCTTTTGAGCCGTATACTCAACCTTCCGATGATTCGCGTTCTGGGCACGATATTGGCAGGGCTGCTGGGGCTGGCCTTTGGCAGCTTTCTGAACGTGTGCCTCAGCCGCTGGCCCGAGGGTGAGAGCGTGGTGAAGCCGCGCTCGCACTGCCGCAACTGCGGGCGGACGCTGGCGTGGTGGGAGAATGTGCCGGTGGTGAGTTGGTTGGCACTGCGGGGCCAGTGCCGGACTTGCAAGGCGAAGATCAGTTGGCGTTATCCGCTCGTGGAGTTGGGTATCGCGGGGCTCTGGGCTTATGTTGCATCACGGCCGCTTCCAGATTTTCCCCCAGATGATTTCCTCGGCAC
>NZ_JBARMD010000368.1:0-6366 GCF_049802275.1 Occallatibacter sp.
GGCGATCATCCCACCTTCCTCGATCGCATCGACGGTCACATCTCCATCGCGAATACGGCCGCGCTCGCTGCCGCCGGCATCACAGGAAAGACCCAGCCGCCGCAAGGCGGCGCCATCGACCTGGATAGCAGCGGCGAACCCACCGGCATTCTTCGTGAATCGGCGCAGGGCCTCGTCTACAGAGTCATCCCGCCGCCGACGCCGGAGGAGCGCCGCAAGGGCGACGAACTCGCTATCCATGACGCCCTCACCCACGGCGTCACCAGCGTGCAGGACTTCAGCGACTGGGAAGACTTCCTCGTCTTCGAGCAAATGGAGAAAGATGGAAAGCTTCATCTCCGCATCAGCGAGTGGCTGCCATTCAAAGACTCGCTCGACGAACTGAAAGCACATCGCGCTCATCACGATGTCAATGATCCCTTGCTTCACACCGGCATGCTTAAAGGATTCATGGATGGTTCGCTCGGCTCCCGCACCGCCGCGATGAAAGCACCCTTCGCCGATGACGCGAACAACACCGGCCTCCCGCAGTACACACAGGACGAGTTGAATAAAATGTCCGTTGAACGCGCTGCAGCAGGGTTCCAACTCGGCTTCCACGCCATCGGCGACAAAGCAACATCCATGGCCCTTGATGCCTACGAGGCCTTGGACACCGCGAATGAAAAGCAGCATCAACAGGAAATCAATGATTGCTTCCGCCAACATCCCGAGATGCGGAAGATGGCTGACGCGTGCGGCACTTTACCTCGTCCATCTCTTTCGCTGGGGCGTCGCCACCGCATCGAGCACGCGCAAGTCGTCGATCCCGCCGACATTCCCCGCTTCAAACAGCTCGGCGTCATTGCCAGCATGCAGCCCAACCACCTGCTCACCGACATGAACTGGGCCGTCGATCGGCTCGGCGCCCAGCGCGCGGCATACTCCTACGCCTGGAAAGCCTTTCTCGATGCCGGCGTGCCTCTCGCCTTTGGCACCGACTATCCCGTCGAGCCCGTCACGCCTTTTCGCGGACTCTATGCCGCCGTCACCCGCATGAACGAAGCGGGCACCAAGACTTACTATCCGGAAAACAAACTAACCCGCGGACAGGCGCTCTACGCTTATACCCAGGGCTCCGCCTACGCCGAGTTCGCAGAGAAGCGCAAAGGCAAACTAGTCCCCGGCTACGACGCCGACTTCATCCTCGTCGATCGCGATCTCTACAACGTCGCAGCCCCCGCCATCCTTGCCACCAACGTCCTCAAGACCTACGTCGCCGGCCAGGACGCCCTCGCCACCCCGGACCAATAAAAGTCGCCGCGAACCGGGGTGGGACTCACGACCTCGCGCACCAACCGCAGGTGTCATTCTGAACGTAGCGCTTTCCCCATGAACAGTTCTATCCATGGGGAAGGCGAAGGGAAGGACCTGCTTTTGTTTTCGACGAACACCGCTCAACTCCGCCTGACATAATCGAAAAACATGAAACTTCGCGCCTACCTGCTGATGACCTTCGTGGTCGCCGTCTGGGGATCCACGTTCGTCCTCATCAAGGGCGCGCTCACCGACTCCACGCCGGCGGCGTTCAACCTCATCCGCATGACGCTGGCCTTCGCGCTCCTTGCCGTCGCCTACCACCGCTACTGGCACACTCTCCGCCGCACCCACATTCTCTCTGGAGCCGTCGTTGGCCTCTGTCTCGCCGTCGGCTACCAGTTCCAGACCATCGGCCTCGTGCGCACCACGCCCTCCAAATCCGCCTTCATCACCGGACTCGTTGTCGTCCTCGTTCCCCTCTTCTCCATCGCACCATCGCTTCGGCCGCCCGGTGCACACGCACCCCGCTGGAACGCCTTTCTCGGCGCCGCGCTCGCCTTCATCGGCATCCTGTTTCTCACTGCACCCCCTGCCGGCTCCGGATCCTCCTCCAATTTCGCGTCCCTGCTCCCTGACCTATCCTCCATTAACCTGGGCGACATCCTCACCTTTGGCTGTTCCATCGGATTTGCGTTTCACTGCATCGCTCTCGGCCATGTCTCCCCGCGCATTCCCTTCCAGCCACTCGCCATTCTTCAAGTGGGATTTTGCGCTCTCTTTATGGCGATCAGCCTTCCGCTAATTGAGCACCCCCACATCCACTTCACCGTTCGCCTCATTACAGCCCTCGTGATTGCCGCAGCCCTCGCCACCGCCGCCGCATTCTCCATCCAAAGCTGGGCCCAGTCGATCCTGCCCTCCACGCACACGGCGCTCCTCCTCACCCTCGAGCCTGTCTTCGCCTGGATCACGTCCTACTTCATCACCGGTGAACGCCTCGGCCTCGTTCCCGCCGCCGGCGCCATCCTCATCCTTTCCGGCATCGCCATCACCGAACTCGTCCCCCAACCCCACGTCCCGTCAGCCCACGAAGCGTGATCCCCGGTTTGATTTGTTTCAGCCGTTTAAAGAATGATTTACCAGGCACCGTGGATCGCCCTGACAAACCGAAATCGCCTGCTCTGAATGCCATTTCGACAGTGATTCCGGGGTCGGCCTCAGTACTTCGATAACACTCCTTCGAAGGCGATGCCCACAAATTGATTAGTTTTGACCAGCCGCCTGTTGCACAATGGCTGCACGGCCTCGCTCTCGGAACGTTGCCGGAAAGGCAACCGCAGTGTCATCAGCGTGGAAAAATCTGAGCGCCCCGGCAAGGATGCTGGCCCGTAGCGCAACTACCCTGCTTGTCGCCTCGACCCTCCTCGGAATCGAGGCTGTGATCCTGCTCATCCTCGGCGCGGCCCCCGCCCGCGACCTCGTGGTCAAGCCGTTTATCCTGCTCGCCTACCTTGAAGTTTGCGCCATGTTCTTCTCCATCATCTTCATCGTGGCCGGCATCATTGGCCTCATCTTCTATCGCCCGTATCAATTCATCTGCGAGAAAATGTTTTTCCGTCGCGCTCGCCGCGCCGGCGAGCTTGGCGAACAGTACACCTTCTACGAGAACATTCCGTCACCAATACGCACACACAACCCCGAAGAAGACGGCGCACCCGATTAGATTTGCGAGGAGTCCGCGCTATCCTTTCCTTCCGCGGCAAAGGTCCGATCATCAGCCCTGTTCCCGCCATCACACTACGCAAGACAGAACGCGATGAAGAGCAGAAACCCTGGTCCCCCACGCGCCGCAATGACTCCCGCCGCCGCCCGCGGCCACGCATTGCAAATCTTGCCCATGGTCGAAAACCTGGTCGCTGATATTCGGTACTCGCTTCGCGTTCTTCGCAAGTCGCCAGCATTCACCATCGTCTCTTTACTCACTCTCATGCTGGCCATTGGAGCGAACGTCGTCGTCTTCGGCGTTCTGAGTGCCGTTCTCCTGCACTCTCTCGGTGTCAACGATCCGCAGAACCTCTATCAGCTCCGCCACCAGCAATGGATGAGTGGACGGCTGCTCACTACGTCCTATCCCGCATTCGAAGATTTCCGCCGGGGCAACAACACCTTCAGCGGAATGGCCGGAATTGATGCCTATTCCCATGCCACACTTACTTGGAACAGAGCCGCCTTGAGCCTCGCCGGAGATGAAGTCACCGGCAATTATTTCGATCTCCTCGGCGTGCAGCCACAGGCGGGACGCTTCTTCCATGCCGCCGACGAGCATGGTCCCGATTCCGCGCCCTACGTGGTCTTAAGCAACGACCTGTGGCGCAATGCGTTCCACGCCGACCCAGGCATAGTCGGAACGATTGTTGACCTCAACAAACATCCCTTCAACGTGGTAGGCGTCGCGCCGGCGAGTTTCCACGGCACTGAGCGCTTCGCATGGCCCGACTACTGGATCCCCATGGTGAATGAGCAGCAGGTGGACTCGTTCGATTACCTGCATGCTCGCGCGTCGGTTGCCCTTACCGTGATTGGCCGTCTCAGGCCCGGCGTGACCCCGCGGCAGGCAACAGACAATCTCAACGCCATTGCTGCCGAGCTTGCCAAAGAGTATCCGCAAACTGATGAGGGACTTTCGTACCGGCTCATCCATCCGGGACTCATCGGCGACGATGGCGAAGTCATTCGCGGATTCCTATGGAGCGTTTTCGTGCTCGCGCTGCTGGTTCTGGCGGCGGCCTGCGCCAATCTGGCAAGTCTCTTTGCGGCGCGCACCGCCGATCGCAGTCGCGAACTGGCACTCCGCGTCGCCCTGGGTTCGAGCCGGAGCAGCCTTGTGAAGCAACTGCTAATCGAGGCCCTGGTTGTGTCCCTGCTCGGCGGAGCAGCGGGACTGGCAGGTGCGGATCTGCTGCTCGGTGTGTTGAGCCGCTGGCGGCCTGCCGCTGAAAGTCATCTGGCTGCCGGCGTGGATGCTCGGGTTTTCCTCACAGCCCTGGCATTGACGCTGCTGAGCGCGCTTTTGTTCGGAATGATTCCTGCGCGTCACGCCTGGCGGAGCAGGCCGCTGCAAATGATCAAGGGCGGCGCACTCGATATATTGCACCTGCGCCGCTTTGCTCTACGCGACCTCCTGCTGGGCGCACAGATTGCCATCTGCACGCTGCTGGTGACCGCCTCGCTTGTCGCGGTGCGCGGAATGGAGCATTCGCTGCATACTCCACTCGGCTTCGAACCGCATGGCGCCATGATCGTCGACATGGACCTGAGTCAGATTCCAGCTAGCGCGGCACTCGACAAACAAAGATCGATCATTGAGGCAGTGCGCAGCATTCCCGGTGTCACCGCCGTCGGATCCGTGAACCGCACACCCATGACCGGCGGCCTGCACGGAACACCGATCTTCCAATCCGGCACGACGGATTTCAAGCTGAACAATGTCGCGCTCGCGCCATACGTTTTTCAAATGTCTCCGGGATACCTTGAAGCCGCAGGCACTCGCCTGCTCGCCGGACGCGATGTCTCCTGGGACGACACCCCCAAAACTCCATATGTCGCGATCGTCAATGAAACATTTGCGCAAGAGATGTGGGGCCATGCTCCGGCCATCGGACAGCACTTTATTATTTCCGGCAATCTCACTGAAGTGGTGGGTGTGGTCGAGACCGGCAAATACCACGACATGCAGGAATCGTCCCAGCCCGTGGTGTATCTGCCGATGTCGCAAAACGACCAGGAAGAGTCGATCTTCATCGTGCGTTCGCAGCGCATGCCAAGCGAGATGACCGCAGCGCTCCACCGCACCCTCGGCAGCATCGATCCGAATATTCCGATCACCGTCGAAAGCTGGTCCGATACGCTGCAGAGCGAGTTCCTCCCGGCACGTGCTGCGACCGTGGCACTCGGCGTCATGGGCTTGCTTGCTGCCATGCTGGCCATCACCGGCATCTTCGGAATGGCAGCCTACAGCGTCAGCCGTCGCATGAAAGAACTGGGCATCCGCGTGGCACTGGGCGCGCGCAAAACGCAGTTGATCAGTGCCGCTATCGGTCGCCCCGTCGTCCTGCTCGGCATAGGCTCAGCCGTGGGGCTGCTCGCAGGAGTCTTCTTGAGCCGTCTGCTCGCACACATTGTGTATCAAGCAAATCCGCGTGACCCCGTAGTCGTTGTCGGCGCGGTTCTCACCATGGCCTTGCTCGGCATCGTAGCCTCAGCCATCCCCGCCGCCCGCGCCCTCGCTATAGATCCCTCAACCCTGATGCGCGAGGAATAAGCGACTCCGCGATAGTTGCTCCCTGTTCCCTAATCCCTAATTCCCTGCCTTTTCACCTCACCGCCGGCTCCGGTGAATCCGCCAGCGCATACGCCAGCACTGCCATGATCGCCGCATTTTCATTCAGGTGTTTCTTGTCGATCTTGTCGAAGGTATCCGCCGCCGTGTGGTGATAGTTGAAATAGAACCGGCTGTCCTGCACCGGAGCAAAACTGGGCACACCCTTCTCCGTCATTCCTGCAATGTCCTCGCCCGTCTCTGGCGCATTCTCCAGTGATCCGGCCCCGTTCGCGTCCAGCACCGCTGCCACCGGACGCAACCACCGCCCCAACTCCGGCTTGCCCGCGTAATAAATTCCCGTCGGATGATCGGCGCCGAGATCGCTCTCAATCGCACCCACATGATTCCCCATCTCCGCCGCGTGTTCCTTCATGTACGCCGCGGCCCCCTCCGAACCCTCTTCTTCGCTCATCCACGCAATCACACGCACGGTCCTGCGCGGATGAATCCCAAGCTCCTTCATCAACTGGATCGCCTGCATCGACACCGCTACTCCCGCGCCATCGTCGATCGCACCCGTTCCCAGATCCCAGGAGTCCAGATGCCCGGAAACCACCACCACCTGCTCCGGATGCTCGGTCCCCTTCCAGTCCGCAATCACGTTGTAGCTCTGTGCATTCGGCAGCGTTTGCGGAGTCAGTGTCAAATGCATCCTCACCGGCCCTTGTCCCGCCAGTACTTTCAGC
>NZ_JBARMD010000369.1:0-6382 GCF_049802275.1 Occallatibacter sp.
CGGCGAGGGCGAAGCGTGCCAGCATTGTCTCGCCCCGCCTCAGCGCGACCCGCCAAAGCAGCCAGAAAAGAAATAGCGGACCCAGGGCTCCCAGCCACTCATACCATGTCCAGCTGTAAAGAAAGTAATAAGTGCGGGTTTGCAGAGCGCGGTGCCAGATGGGCGTCGGAGATTCAAAAATCCAGCCAAGCGGCACGGCAGCGGCCAGCGAATCGCGCAGTGAACGCAGCCAGACATGCACCGGTTCCAGCATCGCGATGGTGAGGAAGAAACTGAACGAAATGCCCAGGGCCGCCATGATGGGGTGCATGACAAATGCGAGTAACAGCAGGGGGACAGCCTGCCAGCGCTTGCCTGCCATGATGCGCGACACCGCCAGCAGAACAAAGGCAGTAGCCACGTTGCGTGGGTGCAGATGCTGATCGACAAGGTTGAGTGCCGTTCCCGCGACCGGCAGCGTCATCATAGCGGCGGTCAGGGCCACCCCGGCCCACTGCGCCCGTTCGTCCTCGAAGAGCAGCTTCGCAATACTCCAGCACCCCAGAACGATAAGCAAGATTGAAACAAACTGGAACAACAGCTCACTAACCGAAACGGGGAGGTGGGTGAAGTGAATGAAATCTGCAACCCACTTATCGAAGAGCGTCGCCTGCAGCTGCACACGGAAGAACGGCGCGTCGTGAGGATAGAGTGCCGGATTCAGGTCACTCTTGACGGCAGTCAGGTAGACGCCGTCATCTTCAAGCCCCGGGTGATACCCCATTACAGCCATCGCCAGCAGTGAAAAGGCGAGGATCAGAAGTATGTTGCGCTTGCGACCGCTTCTCAAAAGATTCAGCTCGGACAATCCAATTTGAATTTCCCATGAGCAGGGAGAACGGGACCCTCTTGCATACGATGACGGAAGGAGACTACCCCTCAGAAAGCCGTCACTTTTAACCTCTTATCAGGGAAGAGATAGGTGTCCGTCGGAGGGTGCCTGTTCTGTTGGACGACCTCAAAAAGCTTAGGCTTACGATAACCAGATTACTTTGGAGGCGCTCGACTAAAATCCCTGTTTCCATTGTATTAGGTCACCGAGCCGCATGGCGCCCGAGCCTCAATCTAAAGCAAGTCTCTTGTTTTGAGTACCCACGCGTTGTTTCATCCGCTATACTCCGTAGAACCTAAAGCATGGCGTCAACATTTATCAGTCCGGTTCGGGGCACGCTCGACGAGGCAGAGAGTTCTGCCGCCGTGGATCTGAGGGCTCCATGCCTTCGGCAAAAGCTGGCGCTCGTCATTCCTACTTTGTGCGAGGCCGCGAACCTTCCTCCGCTGCTCGAGCGCGTCCGCGCCGCTCTCGATCCGCTTAAATTCGACTACGAAATCCTGATCGTCGACGATAACAGTTGTGATGGCACCGTCGAAATCGTCTCCGCCATTGCGCAGCAGGATCCGCGGGTACGCCTTTTGGTGCGCAAGGACCAGCGTGGTCTCTCGGGAGCGGTTCTGCACGGCTGGGAAAATACCGATGCTTCGATCGTCGGCGTCATGGATGCTGACCTGCAGCATCCCCCTGAGCTGCTGCCGGAGCTTATCGCGGCGATGTTCTCAGGATGCGACCTTGTGATCGGGAGCCGCTACACGCCTGGCGGTGGCCTGGGGCAGTGGAACCCCTTGCGCAAGTTGCTCTCAGCAGCCGCCGTGTGGGCCACGTGGCCCATTCAGCGTGTCGGTCTTCGCGCCAAAGATCCCATGTCCGGCTTTTTCTTTGTGCGCCGGGATTGCCTGGTCAACATTCCTTTTCAACAATCCGGCTTCAAATTGCTGCTTGAAGTCCTCGTTCGCGCTGGAATCTCTTCGGTTCGCGAGGTTCCCTTCGAATTTGGGCAGCGCTATCGAGGCGCCAGCAAGGCCAACATGAAGGTTGCCCTCGAATACGGCCGACTGCTCTTCCGGCTCTATCGCACCAGGTTCGGTTTGCGCCGCGCCGTGCCGGTCAGTTCCTTCCATTGATGCGGTGCGCTGTCTCACAGCGCCGGCAACGCCCAGCGCATCGCAAGAAATCCCACTACTCCGAGGAAGAACACCAGCGCCATGCGGATGCCGGGCTCGCGATTGACCTCAGGCACAAGGTCGCTAGCACCGACATAGAGCGCTACTCCTGCTGAAACGGGCAACCCGTAGGGCATCCACCCCGGCACCAGTTCAATCACCAAAACGCCTACAACGGTTGCAGCCGCAAGAATAACCGCGGAATAGAATGCCGCGGTCCGGCTACGACCGCTGGCCAGCATGACCGAGGCCATCGTGAACCCTTCAGGCGCCTTGTGGAGGAATACCGCGAGGAAAATCAGCCAGCCCAGAGCGTTATTCACTACGAATCCGGAACCGATGGCAACGCCATCGAAGAGCGCGTGCATGCTTAGTCCGCCCAGCACCGAATAACCCGTTCGTGCCGAAACGAATTCGTTGTGGTGCGTCTCTTCGCCGTAGTGGAAATGCGAGTTGATGGTGTGCTCAAGCAGGTGCACCGCGCAGTAGCCGATCATGATGAGGATCGGCCCGAGCACAGGATTCAGCTTCAGGCTCTCCGGCGTCATCTCGAGCAGCGCGACAGCCATCAAGAAGCCGGCGCCCAGCGCGACAAAATAGCGCAGATAACGCTGCACGCCGCGAGCCCGCACCAGCACCAGCCCGCCGGCGATATCCGCAAGCGCGGCCAGTACGCCGAGGGCCACCGAGAGTTTGAGCATTCTTGCTTACCTTAGGGCATTTCCTGAGTTGGTTGCGTCGACTTGAGTGTACGGCTTCGAGATCGAGGCGACTGATGGAATTGCGTTACCCGCTGTGCCGGATATGCATCACGTCGCCATCCTGCACCACGTACTCTTTGCCCTCAAGACGAAGCGTTCCCTGCGCGCGCGCATTCGCTTCACTGCCCGCCGCCAGCAGGTTGTCCCACCGGATTGTCTCCGCGCGAATGAAGTGATGTTCCAGGTCGGAGTGAATCGCACCGGCTCCCTGCGGAGCCTTCGACCCCGCCGGAATGGTCCACGCGCGGCACTCATCTTCGCCTGCGGTAAAGAAACTGATGAGTCCCAGCAGCTCATAGCTCTTCCGGATCAGTCGAACCAGACCGCTTTCGTGCAGGCCGTAGCTGGATAGGAACTCTGCAGCCTCAGCCTCATCCATTTCCGCGAGTTCCGCCTCGACTTTTCCGCAGATGGCGGTGGCTCCCGCATTGGGTCGTTGCGCTACATCGGTGAGCTTGTAGAGTGCCACGGCTGCATCCAAGTCATTGCCGAGGGTCATGCTTTCACCAATATTAACTACATACAGAACAGGTTTTTGCGAGAGAAACATGAAGCCTTTGATGAGTTTCTTTTCTTCCGGCGTCATCTCCAGTTCGCGAATCGGCTGTTCTTTTTCAAGCGCCTCTTTTGAGCGCAACAGCAGAGCCTGCTCGCGCTCGAGTTCGCTGGTGCGGCCCTTCTTCAGGTCCTTCTCGAGGCGCTCCAGGCGCTTTTCCACTTGAGTCAGATCGCTGATCATCAAATCGAATTCAACGTTCTTCACGTCGCGCAGAGGATCGATCGGCCCGACGTGCGGAATCGAATCGTCTTCAAACGCGCGCAGCACGTGGATCAACGCATCGACATTGCGGAGGCTGGTAAGGAACGCCGTCTCCTTCAGTGCCTCCTGCCCGATTGCTGCCACGTCGACGTATTCAACTGTCGCGTGCGTGGTCTTCTTCGGGGAGTAGAGCGCGGAAAGTTTGTCGAGCCGCTCGTCGGGGACCTTTGCCACTCCAATGTGCGATTCGCGAGGATTGGAATAGCCGCGATCTTCGAGCTTCGCCTTCGTAAGAATCTTGAATAACGATGTCTTGCCCACCTGAGGCAGGCCGATGATGCCAGTTTTCATGTGTTTCCGATGGCGCCCCTGCACGATACTTTGCGCGCTTCAGGGCCTCTACGATGATACAAGAACGAAGAGCATGGATCGGGGAATAGGGAATAGACAAGAGCGCTGCCCCTGTAGGGTCGCAGAACGACATGCTCTCAGTAGTTTCGGTGGTCGCGTCATTTCAGATTCGGCAATACGCACGTCATCAGCGCGCCCGCAATATCCATTGGCCAATGCGCCACAATCAACGGAGCCAGGCGGCGGGTACGCCAGTAGATTGCCATCATGGCAAAGACTCCGGGAGCAAACGCCAGGGTGCGAAACAGGATGAAGCGCCAATCCAACACAAACGGCAATAGACTGTGCTGGAAAGCCCAGACGAACCCCACCACAACAAAGGCCAGCCACGTGCGACCGGTGAGTGCGCGCATCCGGGGCAGTGCGAAGGCCTGATACGTGGCTTCTTCGGTTGGCGACCAGATGATCCACCACAGTGAAAGGCTGTAGACGACGGCCCAGACCGGCATGGCGTGCGGCTGCACAAGGTATGCTCCCGCGTCTGCGGTCGACGCGCCATAGAGAAGCTTGTGGAACGCCATGCCGCCGATAAGAAAAAGCGGAAAGACAAGCGCGAAATAGCCAAGTCCCAGAAAGATGTCCTTGCCATAGCGCAGCCGCACTGGGCCGAAAAGATCGCGCAATCGAATGCCTTCGCGCCGCGTGAACCAGAACATCGCCGCCAGACAGCCGATGTCCACCAGCGTGCCGTATACTGTCCACCAGTGTCCGGCCTCATGCCAGGCATCAGGACGATGCAAGCCGGCAAGAATCAGTGCTGTCAGCCCCTGCGCCACAATCATGAGTAGAGGTCGAGCCACCATGACGATGAGCGGGGCTGCCCATGGAATGCATCCGCGCGCAACGCGTGCTTCAATTGCTGATTGTGCGTTTGGCTCGACCCGCACCTCAGGGGCAGTTTCAATTGCTTGCGGCATTGGATATTCCTTTGGCGAGTGAGCATAACACCCCCTCCGGGACAACGCAGTGACAAGCCGTGACAAGCAGGCTAGCTGCGCCGCTTCACAAATCGCAGGGCGGAGAACTCTGCCGACACTGCCGCAATCTTGGTATCCACGATTCCTTTCGCCAGCGCCGTCTCGCGTACCTGGTTCTCATTCAGTTCATCCCGGGACCCTTGCGATAGATGAACCAGATGGGGACCCCGGCGGCGAGTTGATTCGCAGCCTTATGCAGCGCGGAATGGAGCTCAGCCTGCGTATTCACGCGCGCCAGTATCAAGTCGCCTTTGTGCTGGGAGACGCCCTTCGCCTCCGCGAGCGCGCTTTTCAACGCTGCATCATCCATCGCCCCGATCGTGCGAACCGTTATTTCCGGCGTGATACCAAGTTTCTTTGCCAGCGTAGGAGGAGGCTTCAGGAGTGCTTCAACCCATTTCGCCGCCATCCCATCGCCAAGCTGGAGAGCGACAGATTCGCCCTCGAACGTGAACCGAAGCCAGCCTCCGTTGGCCCGGACATTCTTCATTTTTGTAAACGCCACTTTGCGCCGCATCTCTCCGCGCAGTATTAACTCCGGCGGCTCAATGAGCGCCTTCACAGTGGCGCTCGTTCCGTTCCACAGGCACGCACAAATCGCTTCATGTCCCATGCGAACCGCCTATGCGCGGGTTGACTCTGCCCGCGCCACCAGCACCACCGTCGCAATAGCAAAGAGCAGGATTGCTTCTTCAACGTGTTCGCTGCGATTGTGCAGCATGTTGAAGTGCACCGTCGTGGGATTGGTGCTGTCGGCGGTGTCGATTGCGCCGCCTGCTGCTGCGCGATCACGTTCCATCGCCGGAATAATGCCGTACTGCGAGTAGGCCGTGCAGGCCAGCATCAGGACGACGAGCACCATCGGCGCCAGCACCGAACGCGGCTTATAGATGTTCCAGGCGGGAGCAAGCGCCATCAGAGCCAGCAGCACAAGCCCGCAAACGATTCCCATGCCGTGCAGAATACGCAACAATTCTCCGACGATCGTTCCGGCCGTATGGGTAGCACCCGGAAGAGAGCCGAAGGTAACCGCAGCAACAATCGGGAAATAAATCTCGGCGCCAATCCAGACGATGAGGGCGAGATAAAGCAGCGTGCGAAGAACGGTCTTCATCTCGGAAGAATACAGGAGAGGGAAGAAGTTGAAACAAGGAATGGAGGCTAACTTTGGAGCAATGCAATGCAGGCTCCGAAAAAAAGCGGCGCCCGCCCATCTGACTTGAGCGAGCGCCGGGTTTCCAATCTCGGATTACGATTTATGTTTCAGTGCGCGCTTCAAAACAGTCTCCAGCGCTGCTTTGGTTTCAGCGTATTCAGCCGGCGATACGGCTCCGGTCAGTTTCTCGCTTTCCAGCGAAAACAGCTCTTCTTTCAACACGCTTAGCAGTGCGCCGTTCTTTGATGCAGAAGATGCCGCGGACGAAGCAGGGTACACC
>NZ_JBARMD010000370.1:0-2310 GCF_049802275.1 Occallatibacter sp.
AACGAGAGTTCCGTTACTGCACAATAGCGTTGTAGCCGTCGCTCAGAAGCTTTTGCCGCATTGCATTCGCATCATTGCGATTCACGAACGGTCCGGTCTGCACGTGGATGAGACTGTCACCAACATCGCGACGCGCCGTGACTGTATAGCCGCGCTTGCGGAGCGCATTTACCAGAACCTCCGCATCCTCAGAATGCGAAACCGCTGCAATCTGGACCATCCAGCCCTCCACCTGCGTCATCGCCGGCTGCACATGGAGGGTGGAAGTGGGCTGTGCGCCCCCGGCTTCTCCGCCGAGAGCCGGATGCACCGACGGATCGAGCGCAGTCTTCACATGGGCCTCGGTTGAGCCAGCGTCTTCGCGGGCCGCGGCGGATAACACTGGTGTGGACGACGTTGAGTTGCCCGATGACACAGCCGGAACACCAGAAGCTGTCTGCGTCAGGGGACGAATCTCCGCCTGCCCTGCGGCACCGGGCTTGGACCCTGACCCGACCGGTCTTGATGCTGTTTTCGAATTCGACGCCGGCGACACCGCGGTCGCTGAATCCGACGAACTGCGGTGACCAACCCGATATCCAAAGCCAAAACAGACCACGCAGAGAAAAAGAAGCCCGCCGCCAAGAGCGAAAAGAGTGCCACCCCCGAGCGTGAATTCGGTGTCGCGTTCGCTATCGGCGGGTTCGAGTTCTTCTTTGCTAAAGTCGCGAATCATGCTTTGCCCTTGGGCTCAGGAAAGTTCAGGATCCACTCCTCGAGCGCTAGCCGATACGCCCCCGCCTGTGGGCTTCTCGACCGGCGGTACCGAAATCGTCAGTTTGTTCAATATCGAAAGCAACTCCATCGGCAGCGGAAACACGATCGTCGTGTTCTTTTCAACTCCAATTTCAGTAAGTGTCTGCAGATAGCGCAATTGAAGCGTCATAGGCTGCGTAGCCATCAAAGTGGCTGCGTCGACAAGCTTTTGCGCTGCATTGAACTCGCCTTCAGCGTGAATGATCTTCGACCGCTTCTCGCGCTCTGCTTCGGCCTGCTTGGCCATGGCGCGCAGCATCTGCTCCGGCAAATCTACTTGCTTCACTTCCACTGAGATCACCTTCACGCCGAAAGGCTCAGTGCGCTGATCGATGATCGTCTGGATCTTCAGATTCAGCTTGTCGCGATGACTCAGCAATTCATCCAATTCCACTTCGCCCAATACCGAGCGCAACGTAGTCTGCGCGAACTGCGAAGTCTGGTAAACGTAGTTGGCTACCTTGATGGCCGCGGCATTTGGATCGACCACGTACAGCGTGACCACCGCATTTACCTTCAGGGTCACATTGTCGCGCGTGATCACGTCCTGTGCAGGCACCTCCAGCACTTCCTGCCGCAACGAAATCCGCACTATCTGATCGAATGGCCGGAAAACCAGGATGATTCCGGGACCCTTGGGAACAGGAAGCGCGCGTCCCAGGCGAAAAATTACGGCTCGTTCGTAGTCACGCAGGATTTTGATGGAATTAATGAGATACAAAGCTACGATGGCAACTGCAATTAAAACTGGAACAGAAACGTCGGGCATTGTGCTTCCCCCATTCAGCACGGATTGTACTCCCGCAACCGTTATGCAGCAGTCTGCGGCCGTGTAGGCTGCTCGAGCGGTGCGACCCTCAGCAGATATTGGTCATGTCCCACAACGCGTAGTCGCGTACCCGCGGGCACCGGTTCGCTTGCTACCGCATTCCAGATTTCGCCTTCAACCAGCACGTGGCCTTCGGGTGCCAGGGCCTCCATGGCCGAGGCCGGGCTGCCTACCAGCGCGTCAACACCCAATCGTGCTTTCATACGCCGCGCTCGCCACGCAAGCCGCACCAGCAGTACCGTGATGCTGCCGAATCCCAGACCCACCCCGATCGCCACCCAGGGCCGAATCCGCAACTCGGGGATGGGCGCAGCGACAAGCGTCAGCGTTCCAAAAATCAGGCACAAAATGCCGGCGATGGCGAGGACGCCGTGGCCGCCGAATTTCGCTTCAAGCAGCATGAGAGCAAACGCCGCAATCAGAAGCAGCACCGCAGTGAATCGAATGGGCAACAGATCCAACGCGAAGACGCCCAGCAAAACCATCAACGTGCCCAGCGCTCCTGGCACAATCGTCCCCGGCGTATTGAATTCAAGGTAGACCAGCAGTGCTCCGCCCACCAGCAGCAGTAGTGCAATGTTCGGATTTACGAGCCATCCCAGCAGATTCTCGCGCACCGTCGGCTCCACCACTTCAACCGTTGCGTTCTTCGTATGCAGAGTTTGCTTGCTGCCGTCCATCCGCGT
>NZ_JBARMD010000371.1:0-4124 GCF_049802275.1 Occallatibacter sp.
CCGCCCTTCCATTACGCTACCTTTTAGCGGGCTGCAGCCATCGACGGACGCGTATCCAGCGAACCGTTCGCATAGCCCTTGGCGATCTCGGTGATCGGCATCGGCTTGTAGTCGCCAGCGTGTCCGGCCTGCCCGAATTGCGTCATGCGCAGCGCTACAACCTTCTTCATGGCTTCGCGCGCCGGCTTGAGATAATCACGCGGATCGAACTTCTCCGGCGTCTCCGCGAACACCTTGCGGATCGCGCCTGTGATCGCGAGACGATTGTCGGTGTCCACGTTGATCTTGCGAACGCCGTTGCGGATGCCGAGTTGAATCTCCTCGACCGGAACGCCCCACGTCTCCTTCAGTTTGCCGCCGTACTGATTGATGACGTCCTGCAGATCCTTGGGAACCGACGAGCTGCCATGCATCACCAGGTGCGTGTGCGGCAACCGCTTGTGGATCGCGATCAGCACATCCATCTTCAAAACCGAGCCATCCGGCTTCTTCGTGAACTTGTACGCGCCGTGGCTGGTGCCGATGGCAATCGCCAGCGCATCCACGCCGGTGCGCTCTGCGAATTCGACAGCCTGGTCGGGGTCGGTGATGTGCTCGAGACCAGAGCCACCCGCTCCGTGTCCATCCTCAACGCCGCCAAGCACGCCGATCTCGCCTTCGACCGTCACGCCGCGCTCATGCGCATACTCGACTACCTTGCGAGTCACTTCCACGTTCTCTTCAAACGTCGACGGAGTCTTCCCGTCTTCCTTCAGCGACCCATCCATCATCACCGAGGTGTAGCCCAGCTCGATGGCGCTCTTGCAGGTCTCAAAGCTGTTGCCGTGATCCTGGTGCATCGCAATCGGAATTTCGGGATTCAGTTCCGCAGCGGCCTGGATCAAGCGGAAGAGGTACAGGTCTTCGGCAAACTGGCGCGCACCGCGGCTGGCCTGCACAATCACTGGCGACTTGGTTTCCTTCGCCGCCATCATGATGGCCTGAATCTGTTCCATGTCGTTAACGTTGAATGCGCCGACGCCGTATCCGCCCTTGGCGGCCTCGTCGAGAAGCTGCCGCATGGAGACTAATGGCATAGCAATTCTCCTTCTAAGGATCTTTCCAGAATTCTGCCGCCGTTACGCTCGTATGGGCTTATCTAGCGGCGGGAACCGCAATCGTCCTTATGGTAGCAGAGCCGCGCAAGCTCAAAGTGTGCCGTCGAACACACCAAGCAAGTATCAGCTTTGTAACAAGGGCATGGCTTTAGCCAGGCTGTACCTAACCCAAAATGGGTTCGGGCTTCATAGGCTGCGGAAAAATTCGTTCGAAGTGCCTTTGTAACAAGGGCACGGCTCGGGGAACCCGCTTAGTGGGTCGCGGGCCACTAAGACCCATTTAATAAATGCGGCCTTTAGGCCCTGCCAGTTCTCGCACCTATGAAAACCCCACGCCAACGAGTTCTTCCGCAGCCTGTTTAGCCCCTGCTGCGGTCAATTCGCCTTGCTCTGAGTTTTGTCCGTAACCTGTTGAGCGCCTCACCTCACGTCATGTCAACCCCACCCATCTCTTCATTCGGCCCTAGATTCATCATTCAAAACAGAAAATAAATCTTCCAAACTTTGCAGGTTAATTACTCTGTTTTCGGCACAATTTAGATAAGACGATCCCAAAAAACACCGGCTCCGAGCCCGTCACTGCTCTCTGCTCTCTGATCCCGATCTTTTAGGTCCCTGACCGCTGACTAACTCCTTGCCGCTCAGATTTATACGCCCCAGGTTGCTCACAACATTCGACTTACGCCTCCATAAACTGCGCAAGTCTATGAAAAGTCATGATTTATTTCAAGAAGTAGGTATAGGGGGGTCTCCACGAAGGAGAAACTATGGCCAGAGAATGTCGTCATATCATGTCCAGCGGTAAAAGGTGTCGCTCATTCGCAATGAGGGACAAATCCTATTGCTACTTCCACCAGCGCCTGCACACCACCATCAACGCTTCGAAACGCCTTCGTCCCAAGCTGGAGCTTGCTTCGATCGAAGACGCGAAGGGCATCCAAACCGCCGTCACCCAGGTCTTCGAAGCGCTCAGAAGATCACGAATAGACTCGCACGAAGCCTCCGCCTTCCTCTACGGACTACAACTCGCCGCACAACTCACCAAGTCCCCGGGTCACGACGCCCCCAAGTGCGGGCACGACGTCTCTGAAGCACTGGACGGCTCCCTGATCGCGTCCGACCCTTGCTGCACATCGCCCCTCGACTGTCGCGACTGCCCGACCGAACTCTGTCCCGAAGAAAAGAAGCAGTCCAAGCTCATCTGCGGCTAACAGAGCAACGCCAGATTCTCAGCGTGTGCCCCGTTCATCGCAGTTTCATCGCGATGAGCGGGCGCGTACTCTATTCACCGTTCCTCAACCCTCACACCGCTCCTCTACAATCGTCTCCAGTCCCATCTGCAATCGAGAGAGGTCTCGTCGTGATAATCCTCCGATCATCGCTAGCCATGCTCCTTGCCTTCACTGCCGTTTTCGCTGCCAGCCAGAGTCCCGCGCCACAATATCCCAGCTACCCCAGCGAGATGCCCGATCACCTTCAGCCGGTGACCTCCTCCTTCGACTTCGAACGCCGCGAAGCCATGATCGCCATGCGCGACGGCGTCCACCTGCACACCGTAATTCTCGTTCCGAAGGCGGCCAGGCACGAGCCTATCCTGCTTACACGCACGCCCTACAGCGCCGATCAGCTCACCACCCACGCCGCCAGCGCGCACCTCGGACCGAATCTCTACGGCTATGACAACGCCCTCGACGTCATCATCGATGGCGGCTACATCCGCGTTATCCAGGACATTCGCGGCAAGTACGGCTCCGAAGGCGACAACGTGATGAACCGCCCTAACCGCGGGCCGCAGAACCCAAGCCCGGTCGACGAGTCCACCGACACCTACGACACCATCGAGTGGCTCATTCACAACATTCCCGAAACCAACGGCAAGGTCGGCATCCTCGGCATCTCCTACGACGGCTGGGAGCCGCTCACGGTGCTTGTTCACCCCCATCCCGCCCTCAAAGTCTCCGTTCCCATGAACCCCATGGTCGACGGCTGGATGGGCGACGACTGGTTCCACAACGGCGCCTTCCGCGAACAGAACATGCCCTACATCTACGAGCAGATCGGCACCCGCGACAACGACCCGAAGTACAAGTGGTGGACCGCGCACTTCGACGACTACGACGAATACATGTCCGCCGGTTCAGCAGGCGAACTCGGCCGCCGCCACGGTCTCGAACAGATCGGCTTCTGGAATAAGCTGATTGCGCATCCCGCCTATGACTCCTTCTGGTCCGATCAGGCAATGGACAAGGTGCTCGCGAAGGAGTTCAGCGCCAACGGTATCCAAGTTCCGATCCTCCTCGTCCACTCGCTTTGGGATCAGGAAGACATCTACGGCGCACCTGCCGTCTACAAAGCCATCAAGCCGCTCGACAAGGGCAACGACAAAGTTTTCCTCGTTCTCGGCCCCTGGCATCACGGTCAGGAGATCGAGCCAGCCGACTCTCTCGGCGCAATTCGCTTCGGATCGGACACCGGCACATGGTTCCGCAAGAACGTTCTCGCCCCGTTCCTCGCGCACTATCTCAAAGACGATGCCCCGCCGCTCAACATCGCGCCCGTCACCGCCTACGAAACCGGCAAAGACGAATGGCAGAAACTCCCCGCGTGGCCCGTTGCACCAGCAACCAAATCGCTCTATTTGCAAGCAGGATTCAAACTCAGCTTTGCTAACTCCGCTAGCTCTGCTAACATCCCTAACCCCGCTAGCCCCGCTAACTCCGCTTCTTCGTACGACGAGTACGTCTCCGACCCCGCCAGGCCCGTACCCTTCCGCGCCCGCCCCAGCCAGCCGGTAGGCTACGTTCTGCCGCTCACCTGGCCGCAGTGGCTAGTCGACGATCAGCGCGAAGCCTCAGGCCGCCCCGATGTCCTCACCTACACATCCGATGCTTTGACCGAACCCATTCACATCACCGGACAGGCCATCGCCAACATCATCGCCTCAACCTCGGGAACCGACTCCGACTGGGTGGTCAAGCTGATCGATGTGTATCCGGATGAGGTCGCCGACAATCCCAATCTCGGCGG
>NZ_JBARMD010000372.1:0-23363 GCF_049802275.1 Occallatibacter sp.
GAACTCTTGAATGACTTGCCGATAACCGTGTATTCGCTTACCGGCTTCATCGGCGGATTACCCTCGACGCTCAACCCCATGATGCTGGTCAGATCTCCTCGGACGGGAATCGTAAGGTTCAGTTGCCGCCCCTTGATGAGATCACCGTAGGAAACGCTCTTGCCGCCACCGGAGACGACGCCGTCTTTCACGGATAGATTTTCTTTCGCGACTCCAAGTTTCTTTGACGCAAGATCGAGCAGCGCCTGGTAGGTATACGCAGCCACCTTGCGCAGGTTGGGTGTACCCCCGCCCAGAAAATCGAAGGAGCCACCACCGTCAGGTGTGCTGTCGGTAGTTCCCGAAACGACGGTTGTGATGGCCTCAAAGGGCATGCTCAGTTCTTCGGCCACTATCTGTCGATAGGCTGTAAAGACTGTGCCCTGTCCGAAATCGTTCTTCCCGGTGCGGATCAGCACCGTGTTATCCGCGTGAATCTCGATCCACGAACTGGGGAGAGCGGGATCGAGGGAGTTCTTCGCTATCGTCGCCTTTGGCGTGTCACCCCGCAGCGGTGCCGTGCCAACCACGCTGATGCCCACGGCGAGAATGCCGCTCGTCTTCACAAACTGACGGCGGGTCAGGGCCGCTCCAAACACATCGATCGGCTTATTTCTCCGGGTCGCCATCACTTGCCTCCCTTCGCCATTAGTGTGGCGGCATGCTGCACAGCTTCGATGATCGCCGTGTAGGTTCCACAGCGGCAGAGGTTGGGCGACATTCCAGAGGTGGTATAGGCCTCTTTGATCTGCTTCAGAGTCGGATTGGGATTGCTTTCGAGCAGTTCGGTTGCCTTGATCATCATCCCGTTCTGGCAGAATCCGCATTGAGGAGTTTGTTCCTCAATCCAGGCTTGCTGAACTGGATGGAGCGTGCTTTTCGCGTCCTCCGCCGAGAGGCCCTTTTGCTTCGCCCACCGCGCAGGAAGTCCTTCAAGCGTGGTGATCTCCTGATTGGGGCCCACGTCGGAAAGGGCGGTAATGCAGGAACGAACTTCCTTCCCGTCGATCAGAATGGAACAAGCTCCGCACTGCGCTAATCCACAACCGAACTGCGGGCCGGTGAGTTGCAGATCGTTGCGCAAAACGTAGAGTAGCGGCGTGTCGCCCGGCGCCTGGACTTCCCGTCGCGCGCCATTCACATTGATCGTAGCCATCGTGAACTCCCTCGAAATTTCCATTCCAAACAGACAACTCTGGTGAGTGACATTACTTTATATGTCATACCCGAATTGCGATAGTCCTCCCAGCCGGGAGATGGCATGATCGCTCGATCTAGATCAATGGGGTGCGAAGTCTGGCAATCTCGCGATCTCTGTCTCACCGGTAGAGTGGGCGGACCGCGCAATTACTGGGTAATGAAGGGGTGCGGGGCAGACCGCAACAGCCTGCCCGTGAAGGTAGCAGAGCTACTTTGGCAGCGCGGCCGTTCCCGTTACGCTGAAACCCGCTTCCGACTTCGCACTTGTTTCTTCCGGCTGCGCACCACCGAGAGTCAGAGTGTATTCGCCGGCGAGAATGGAGCGGTTGCCCTGGTCGTCGACGCTCGATAGCGAGCGCGGATCGATTTTCAGAACGACTTCCTTGCTGGCTCCGGGGCCGATGGTGACACGGTCAAAGCCGACGAGCGAGTGGATGGGGCCACTTTCCTGCGGAGTCTTGAGGTAGGCTTCGACCACCTCGTCGCCGCTCATGGTTCCGGTGTTGCTGACAACCACGCTTGCGGTGATGGGATCGCCTGTGTTGAGCGTGGAGGTAGAAAGCTTGACCGGGCCATAGGTGAATTTCGAGTAGCTCAAGCCGTAACCGAATCCCCACAGTGGCTTGCCAGTGAAGTAGCGGTAGGTGCGGCCTTTCAGCGAATAGTCAGTGAATGCAGGCAGGCCGGCGAGCGAGGAATAGAAGGTAACAGGCAGTCGTCCCGCGGGATTGTTGAGTCCAGCCAGCGTGCGGGCAATCGCCGCTCCGCCATCGACTCCGGGATACCAGGCTTCGAGGACTGCGGCGGCGTGTTCGTTGGCCCAGTTGAGAGCGACCGCGCTGCCGCTTTGCAGAACCACGATGAGAGTCTTGCCGGTCGCTGCGAGGGCTTCGAGCAGCTTTTGCTGCGGTGCGGGCAGGTCGAGGCTGGTGCGGTCGCCCCCGCTGAAGCCGGGCAATTTGACCGGCATCTCCTCGCCTTCAAGCTGTGGTGAAAGACCGACGAATGCCACGACGACACTGGCCTCCATGGCGCGAGCGACCGCTTCATCGATTTGTGCCTGCGCGGGCGCTTCCCATTTGAGGGTCAGGCCGCCGCCGGACTGATCGCCGGCGTGCGCGTACTCCAGTTTGAATTCGTGCTCCTTTGTGTCTGTGAAATCGACGGCGATGGACGGAACCTTCACGTTCAATTGCTCAGGGGGCGCTGTGGGCGATGCTCCGGGCGCCGACTTGAAGTTACCCATTGCGGAGAGATCGCGACCCTGCCGTAACGCACCTTCGCCAAGCACTTTTCCATCAAGCAGGAATCGATAGGATTCTTCGGGAGTATACGGGAAAGCGTCGCCCGGCTCCATGGTGAAAACGTAATGGCCGGGAGCGGGCGCGGCAATAGTTCCGCTCCAGCGCACAGAGTAATTATGCGTATCGACGTCGGGCGAAGGTTTGGCATTTTCCCAGTCCGTCTGGATGAGGGGTTCGATCTCAGTTGCGACGGGACGGCCTGTCCAGTCAGTCGTGGCGAAGAATTCAGTCTTCAGCCCTTTGTTGAGCCCGAAGGCGGTGCGGGGCACCGGTACACCAACTCCTTCAGCAAGCGTAGAGCCTTGTGCGTAGAGGATGGGCGTGCTCTTGAATTGACTCAACATGCCATCGAGAGGCGTGACCGGATGGAGCGGCGTGCCGACATAGTTTCCCAGAATGGACGGCAAAGAATCAGCAGTGGGGCCGATGACGGCGATCTTCTCCGGCGCTTTCAGCGGCAGCGCGCCGTCGTTCTTGAGCAGAACGATGCTTTCTTCGGCAGCCTTGAGAGACATCTGGCGATTGGCGTCGGAGGCCACAGATGAGAACGGGATGCGATCAAGTGAGGAGCCGGGGGGATCGAACATGCCGAGTTGGAAGCGCGCGGTGTAGAGGCGCTCGGCAGCCTGGGTGACCAGGTCTTCGGTTACGAGTCCCTTGCGCACAGCATCGGCGAGAGTGTTGAACCCTGGAGCCCAGATGCTGCAGGAAAGGTCAGTTCCGGCCTGCAAGGCGAGCGCTGCAGAGTGCTCGATGTCGGGAGTTTTCTTATGCCCCTGGTTGATGTCGACGATGGCTCCGCAGTCTGAAACGACAAAGCCTTTAAAGCCCCACGCATCGCGGAGATGCTCTTTCAGCAGCATCTTGTTCGTGCAGGCTGGCCACTCATCGATGGAGTTGTAAGCGCACATGACGGATTGCACATGGCCTTCGGTAACGGTGGCGCGGAAAGCTGGCAGATAGGTCTCTTCGAGATCACGCGGGCTGGGATCGACGTTGAAGCCGTGCCGCAGCGACTCAGGACCGCTGTGCACAGCGAAGTGCTTGCTCGTGGCTACAGCGCGTAGATGCTGCAGATCATTACCCTGCACCCCGTTGACGAAGGCGACGCCGAGGCGGCCGGTGAGAAAAGGATCCTCCCCGTAGGTTTCCTGTCCGCGTCCCCAGCGCGGGTCGCGAAAAATATTGATGTTGGGCGACCAGAAAGTCAGCCCGTAAAAGATGCGGTGATTCCCTTCGCGCTGCGCCTGGTTGTATTTCGCGCGCGCTTCAGAGGAAATCACGTTGCCCATGCTGCGAACGATTCGCGGATCCCATGTCGCGCCCATGCCGATGGCTTGCGGAAAAACGGTTGCGTATCCGGCGCGCGCTACGCCGTGCAGAGCTTCGTTCCATGTCTGATAGTCGGGAATGCCGAGCCGGGGAATGGCGGTCGCCCAGTCCTCAAGCTGCGCCGCTTTTTCATCCAGGGTCATGCGTCCAACCAGGTCGTGTGCGCGATCCCGGGGCGCAAGATTTGTATTGAGGTAGGCAGGTTCCTGTGCGGACGAACTTGCGGCAAATACGGCAGAGACCAAAAGGACGATAAAAAGCCGACGAAACGGCATGGTTGTTCCTCCATAAACTGCGTGCGAGCGCATCCTGCGCACCAGCGGATCGGTTTTGCTTCCGACAATATGACAACAGCGAGCTCGGTCACAGGCACACGCCGGTGCGATCTCAAGTCGGCCTGGGTTAAATAAGGTCAGCCGAAAGAAATGTACTAGGTTGGGGCAAGGATTGGGTAGCTTTATCGGTTTACTGAAAGCGCTTTTGCCAGAGCCTGCCGGCGGCTACATATCCTGTTCTGACTTCTTTTCCGCGGCGCTTTCCATGCGTGCGAGGACCGATTGCAGAGCAACGAATTTGGGATTGCCGTGCAGCGCTGCGAAGCGTGGATCGGCAAGGAATTGAAAAAACCACGGACATCGCGATTCTGAGGCGGCGTGCAGTTCGGCGGTGGCTCCTTCGATGTCTCCCAAAGCCGCGCAGATGGCCGCAGTGAAGGAACTCAAAACGAAACGTTCGCGGCTCAGCCATTGCAGCCGTTCGAGTATGGAGCGCGCTTCGTCTGTGCGGCCGCCCAGGGCCAGCGCATAGCCGTGCACGGCAATGGCGGGATCGAGATACGGGGATCGCCGCACAAGATTTTCCGAGACGGCGATGGCCCGATCCGCATTGCCGTTGAAGGAAAGAATCATGGCGCCGTAGAGGTTCGTGCTCTCGTGGTCGGGGAAGATATCTAACGCGTGCTCCGCCTGCTCGACGCTTTTTGCGGTTTCGCCCGAGAGATGGTAGGCCCAGGCCAGGCGAGCGTTCAGCCAGGGCGAATACGGATCGGAGTGAAGCGCTTCACTGAGGATTTCAATAGCCTCGAGAAAGCGATGACGACTCAATGAGAACATCGAGCGGAGGCGAGTGATGGACGTTTCGTGAGGAAGGTGTGCGCTGGTCGAGAAAGCGCGCACCGCTCCTGACAAATCATGATCGACGTGAAATTGAATCCATCCGAGCGGCGGGAGGATGGCCTCCGCGCCCTCAACGAAGCGCGGGATAGCTTCAGCAGCGCGCCGCACCTGTTCCGCAGCCTGCGTTGGGGAAATGAAGCCGGAGAACGCCTGAATGACGCATGCATTTGCAAGATCGATATGCGCCGCATGGAGAGAGGGATCGAGCTCAACGGCCCGCGTTAGATGCTGCAGACCGTCCAGCATACGATGCCTTTGCAGGGTCTGCCATTCGTGGTGCCCACGCAGAAACAATTCGTAAGCTTCGCGGCGGCCGGGATCCTGGTTATCGCGGGCGTCAAAGGAAGGCCGCCTGGAAAGAAACGAATCAAATGTGCTGAGACGAACGAACAGTCGGTTTGCCAACTCGAATTCCAACTCCGCCACTCTTGCCTGCGAGACGAGCATATCTTCGACCCAAATCTGCGTGCCGTCGGCAACCCGAATCATCTCGGCACGGAGGCGAAAATGCGAAGGCAACGAACGAAGGGTGCCGGTGAGGACGAGGTCGGCCTGCAGAGCTTCGCCAACCTGATGGGCGGTCATTCCGCGCGCGGCAAGAGAAAAAGCCGAATCTCGCGCAAGTACGCGAACCGGGCAAAACCGATCGGCGGTGAGCAGGGCGATGGTCTCTTCAGCGATGGACGATCCGAGATAACCAGGTACGTTCATCTCTGCCGAAAACGGCATAATGACTAGGCGCGGTTGTCCCTCGGACAATTGGGGTTCGCTCTTGTGCACCTCAACAGAGAGCCTGTAACCGCGCTTATAGACGGTCTGAATGTAGTCGTCGGGTACAAGCAACTCGCGCAGGGAAGACATGCATTTTGGCACGCTGTCGTCGGTGACGTGTACATCGCCCCAGAGAGCCCGTTTCAATTGTTGATGAGTCACGACCTGGCCAGAGTGCGCGAGGAGCAGATTAAGAGCAGCCAACTCCTTGGGCGGCAGATGAATTATGGAGTCGCCGCGGGTGAGGGTGCCGTCAGCTTCGAGGTGAAGATTTCCAAACGTGAATGCGCGACCAGATAAAGAACCAGATGCCGAACGGAACTGAACCATCGTCTTCCTCAGAGTTTCGGAAAAACTGCATTTGGGGCCCGAATTTGACTCCAAATGGAGGTAACCTCCTTTGGCATTTCAGTCTTCCTGTCGAAACCGGAGAAGAACAGGAACGAAAACTCCTCCATTCTTAAGGAGTTGGTACGAGCGCAGCTTTGCATCGCGCATCAATTATGTATCTAAACTGCAACATAGACCTGTGATGAGCAATAGGTTTTCAGCGGAGAATTGGTAACGTTAGGCTTTGTTACCCGAATAGTTTCGTAATGGGAAAAATAACTCCATTTCTTACGATGGATGGCGAACAAGTTTCGCAGCATTGCGGGTCGCCAATGGAAAACTTTCGGGCGATGAGCTCCGCATAAGACCAACACCAGTAGTTCAAAAGTGAGACCTGCCGACGGGGCAGGTCTCGTGGTCAGTGCGGGATGGGCAGGTTCTAATACTTTGATTTGATTGCGTAAGTGAGGCCCATCGTGAACTGGAACGAATTGTGTTTGGTGGGCGGCTCTGACAAAGGCGTGTTATTGAGATAGCTATCCAGGGTTCCAACAGAAAAGCCGAAATTCTTGTATGCAGGAAATGCAAGCGTATTGGTTTCATTCACGGAATAGGCGTGAGGGTTGTTGAACGCGGGAATGTAAGCCAGATCCTGCGTGTAGGTTACAAACTTGCGATGAAGCACGTAGGACAGGGAGATCGTGGATCCGATCAGGTTCTCGTTTGCCGAAGAATAAAAAAACTGCTGCCTCTCATACTGAATTGTTGCTTTCAGGTCCATTTCCTGTTGGGGTGTCTTGAGTGCTGTCCAACCCAACCCGCCGCCGTAGATTTGCTGAAGATCGAGATTCTGAGCGTAATTGTGATCGAACGCGGCCTGCACGAGCGCGAAGAAACGAGGCGAGAAATATTCGTCTCGTTCTGCTCCGGCATGATAGAGCGCGGACTTGGTGACCACGGCGGGCACGAAGGTTGGAGGCGTCGTAGGAATTGTGTACGCGGGTTCCGTTATTTTTCCGTAGGATCCAATGAAACCCAGGGACGTGCGATTGCGCGGCGATAGCCAACTCGCAGTGGGCACAACGCGTACCAGGTCCAAAGCACCGGAGAAAGCGTACTGATTCTGTGTAGCCGAGACAACGGATGCGCCGGCGGTGGCTGCTCCATTCCAGCCTTCGAAGAAGCCCGGATGATGATAGAGCTGCTTGTCCAGGGTGGCTTTGTCCATGATGAATTCCGCGTCTGCGATCGGAATGGGAGCGGGAGCTGTTGCGTTTTCGGTGTGCAGAGTGACTGACTTATTTGCTACGTCGACCGTGCCTGTGGGAAGCGCTGCGGCCCCTTTCTTACCGTGTATCTTCACGTTCTTGTCGAAGACCGCGAAACTGCCGCCGGTATGCAGTTCCTTGATCTTGTCCCAGCCGAGCGTGACGTCACCCAGAGGTTCGGAATGGAAGGTCACTTTACCGTCTATTGCATTCACTAACTTGCCGTGCAGGGTGTCTCCATTGCTGAGGACGAGAACGTCGGGCGGTGCCGCTGACGCTTGCGCAGCGAGGTGGAGGGAATATGTCTGCAAGGCGATCAGCATTGCGATTGCCATCGAGGTTTGAATGTAGCGATGAGGTAAAACAGAAATCTTGCGCAGCACGGGGGAGGAAAACAGGGCCATGGGGGATGATCCTCTTTCGTGAATTTTTGACTCACTTCGTAGCCGGATGTCGAACGCTGCACGGCGCATTCCTATCCTAAACGTTGCCCACCCATGCGCAACTATCAGATTTCAGAAATCCTTCAGCAGATGGAAGGCCGATTCGCGGAAGACTTCTGCTGCGAGGTAATTCCAATGGCGAACACACAATCGTATGCCCGGTGGGCGCTTGAGCCATACAACATTGGTATGAAGTTGCGTACCTTGCGCACGCAAAAACATCTGACTCTCTCGCGCCTTGCCGCAGAAACCGGCCTGTCGACCGCGCTGCTGTCAAAACTTGAAACCGACCGGATGATTCCTACGCTCCCTACGCTGGCAAATATTTGCCGGGTTTACGGAATTGGTCTGAGCTATTTCTTTGCCGATGCCGCCAAGCACACCCTGGCGATAACGCGTAAAGCCCATTTGATCGGAAATGGAAGAGGCCAGGAGGCGGTGAAACAGGTACTGCTGCACGCTCTGAGCAACCATGCCCGGCTCGTAGCGCGGATGATCGAGTATCCGACAGGAGCCGCCGGCGTCATGTCAGAAGTGGGGCAGTCTGTGTGCAGCGTGGTGTACGTGCTCGAGGGAGAACTGCGGCTGGATTCGGGCGGGATGCATGAGGTGCTGGAAATCGGCGACTGTGCGTATGTGGATAGTGACATGTCGATTGCATGGAGCGCGAGTGGAACAGCCCCCTGTCGCGTACTGGTTGTGACGCCCGGAAAGCCACGCGAATAATAATGGCGTGCCGAACGGATCTGGCTGGATTTGCCCGAAGATTTGCTGCTCCGGGTTCCGGTCTGTAGGATGTTCTGGACCTTCAAGAACCGTTCCGTGCATTCAAGGACCAAGGGGCAAGGACAGTAAATGCGACCCAATCTAAACCTGATGAAGGCGACTCTGACAGGAGCGCTCGGCGGTCTGCTGTTTGGTTTCGACACAGTTGTTATCTCCGGGATCATCGATTCCGTGGTGAAGCTGTATGGATTGAGTGACGCCGGCAAGGGATGGACGGTCGCGATCGCGCTGATCGGCACGGTAGTGGGTTCGTTCAGTGCGGGCGTGGTGGGACACAAGCTGGGTTCGCGTGAAACGCTGCGCCTGACGGCGGTGCTTTATATCGTGTCTGCCCTGGGCAGTGCGCTGGCGTGGAACTGGCCTTCGCTGATGATTTTCCGGTTTATTGGCGGGCTGGGCATCGGCGCGTCTTCGGTGCTGGGGCCGGTTTATATCGCCGAACTTGCTCCGGCCAAGTGGCGGGGGCGGCTGGTGGGCGCGTTTCAGTTCAACGTAGTCTTCGGCATCCTGGTTGCATATACCTCCAACTACCTGATTCGGCTGCTGCACCTTGGCGCGACGGAATGGCGCTGGCAGGTTGGTGTGGCGGCGGTTCCGGCGTTGGGTTTTCTGATACTGCTCTTTGGGATTCCGCGGAGCCCGCGCTGGTCGGCTTCGCGCGATCGAATCGATGAAGCCCTGGAAGTGCTTAAGCTGATGGGTGAGCCGGAGCCCGAGGCAGAACTTGCCGACATTCGCAAGGCGCTTGCCGAGGAGCATGCTTCGGCGCATGAGCCGGTGTTCCGGTGGAAATATCGCTATCCACTGTTCCTTGCGATCACGATCGGGGCTTTCAACCAGCTGGCGGGAATCAACGCGATTCTTTACTACCTGAACGACATCTTTCAGGCCGCCGGATTCAGCCAGCTTTCGGGCGACCAGCAGGCAATCGCGATCGGTTTCACGAACCTGATTTTCACCATGATCGGGATGAGCATGATCGACAAGCTGGGCCGCAAGACGCTGTTGCTGATTGGCGCGGCAGGTACGGCGAGTTGCCTGGCGGGGGTGGCGTGGATCTACCGCAGCAACTCACACCAGGGCATGCTGGTGTGGCTGCTGATTGGGTATATCGCCTTCTTTGCGATGTCGCAGGGTGCCGTGATCTGGGTGTATATCGGCGAGGTGTTCCCGAATCGCGTGCGGTCAAAGGGTCAGGGCGTAGGGAATGCCAGCCACTGGACGATGAATACCATCATCGCGCTGACCTTTCCGTGGGCGGCTGCGCACATGGGGCAGAGCGTGCCCTTTGTTTTCTTCTCAGTGATGACGGTGGTGCAGTTCCTGACGGTGCTGTTCACCTATCCTGAGACGAAGGGACAGACGCTGGAGGCCTTGCAGAGGAAGCTGGTCGCGGCGGACTGAACCCGCTCGTCGCGATACAGCCGCGATGAATGATTACATGACAGTGTCGCATTCCTCAACCTGAGCAGAGTGGTGCTGCTGAATTCCACTCACGCGCAAAGAGCACGCATGAGGCACAATCTGCCAAGATGGAATACCGAGCCGTTCGTCTGCGCAATCGTTGTGGCCATCGAGCGGCCCATCAACTCGTTTCGCTAACTCTCATCATCCGATTGAATGTCGGCTTTAGTTGCCCCCCGCTTGATCGATGCGAGCAGGGTGGCGTGGTCTTCCTCGGTCTGATCTCCGTAACTTTCCGCCCACTGCGCGAGAGCTTCATCGAGCGCATCGGATTTTCCGCAGTAGCCCGCGATGCGCGCCGGGTCACCCGTTCGCGAGTGGGCTCTCGCGAGAATTGCACCGCAAGCCCAGGCGTAAAAGTTGAATGATGAGCCGGTAAGGAATTCGACAGGCATCGAAGCTTTCAGGTTCTTCATTTGCCGGACAAGATACGGCCGCCCATCGATCTCGGTGTAACCCAGCATGGGATCGGAAGATGCTTGTAGCGCCCGCTGTCCAATCACAACTCTCATCCCGTCGTGACGGATCTCTTTCGACAGAGGCGGCAGATAGGGAGCGTGAGCCGCGGGAACGCATTCCTTTACCTGCAGAAACAAGGGGTCGTTGTCCCCAGTCCCGAACAGGAGCGCCAGATATGCCCTGGTTCCGACCGAGCCGATTCCGACAACACGGTGTGCGATATCAGAAATGTGGTAGCGCCCCAGCATCATGCGCCGCTCAAACCCGATGCTGGCCGAATAGCGGTTCAGGCCCTCGATCACTTTTTCCTTGGTTGCCCTGGGAATTGTAGTGAGCACGGGAGGGTCATTACGCAAGGTCCACTTCGCGTCGCCCTGCCGATCGGCAACCTTGGGCAACAGGGCACGATTGTCCGTCCGTAATGCCTTGGCCACGGTTTTCGAAATGACTGCTTTCGATTTGACATCGACCTTTGCAATTGGGTTCATGCGCCCGGGATGCGCATGCAGGTACCAGACATCCAATATGCCCATATTCTGCAGGCGAGTGACGTTGAGTCGATATCCCTCGACGGCACGCTTGACGGCTGCTGCGCGTTCGCGGCGATTCAGGCCGTTCTGTCGCCCGGCAACATTCACGCTCGCAACCATTCGCTTCAGATCCCATTCCCAGGGGCCGACGACCGCCTCGTCAAAATCGTTCAGATCGAATACCACTTCGCGCTGCGGGGTGCCATACATCCCGAAATTGTTGATGTGGGCATCGCCGCACATGACCACCGGAATTCCGCTGATGGGGGACACCGAAAGGTCCGAAGCCATCACGCACGCCGATCCCCGCAGGAACGCGAACGGGGAAGATGCCATGCGCCCCATCCGTAGTGGAACGAGATGAGCCTGTCTTCCGGCGTTGCTCTTCGCGAGTAATTTCAGAGGGTCTGGCCGGTTCTTTCCGGGCGTGTACTTCGCATGTGACTCAAGCGGGGCCGCGTGGCGAAGCGCTTTACCCGCGGCGCGTCGATTCTCCCAGGATTCCATCCTGGTTCCCAGGTCAAAAACCCCCGTCGGTAAGAGCTTTGCAATTGCCATGTCGTTCTCCTGATCGACGCGCGTTCTACTGCTTTTGTCCGAGCGGGTGCACTCTTCCCGGGAAGGCTCATTTTAGTGGGCGTGTTACTTGTCCATGGGCCTTCGGTCGGAGTTTTTTATTGCTGTTCCCAATCGACCGACTATACATCCAGCGGTGCCAATATTGCGAGCAGCAGGGCTGGCGCGTTCATCTTAGCTTCTCAGCTGATGACGACGGCTCGGTTTATGACTGCAGCTCAGGTGTTGGCCGAAGGCCAGAATAGGAAGTAGCAGGTGGAGAACGGGCAAGCGAATGCGGTGATGTTGGAAAGGATAACTTCTGGTTGCCCACAATCCGACCGAAACATTGGTATGTTCTTGGATTGCCGCCGCGCCTGTGGAATTAGAGCACCATCAAGGTTGGCCTGATGCTGGCGCTTGTGTTGTTGGTTCCGTTGACGACGGAGAAGCAAAATCCTGAACGTCAAAGATCTTCCAGTCACCGCCGGGAGGTTTTACCCAGAGTACCAGGGCCACCGCCATGGGTCCCTCGAAATACGGAACGTGAATCGTGTGTAAGCCCGCATCCAGCACGGTCTTCCCTGTGTGCCGCCAGGCAAAGTGAATTCCATCCAGTTCAATCACGCGTGTGTCATCAATTTGAAGGATGGCACCATCATCGGAGATCAATTTGAAGTCGTACTCACCGGGATTTCGAACCCAAAATGTGCCATGGTAATCCACGCCGAACCACTCAGTCCGGTTTGTCACACCGGGAATGCCGGACGTTGGCGTAAAGACCTGCCACGGGACGGCCAACGCATCTGTGTAAATCGATCCAATGGGATCGAGAGCCCGATAGTCTGGGAGTTGCCTGGTGTTCGAAGGAAGCTCATATACGTCCCCGCACAATGAGCGCGAGTTCGGCACAACTGAACCGAAAGAGCCAAGCGGGCCATCTGGTGGCATGTCTGCCTGGACGTACGTTCTTTCGGCCGTTTCGCGCAAGGCATCTCTCAGCCTCGACAGCGAAGCCGGGTCCTGGAGAGAGGCTGGTGCCTTGTTCGGCAGTCCTTCCGGCCTTGACAGTATGTCCACTGCGCCGAGGTTGCCCGTTTCTCGATCGCGCACAACGAAGCGAGTCATGGCGAGACCTTTTGGAACAGGAAATTCGAAGAAGCGGTGGAATCCGTGCGCCAGAACGCGTGCGTATTCGACAGACGTCAGCACCTGATCAGTGGAGGCTCTCATGTAATTAAGGGGCTGACCGGCAGCGTCAAAGTTGCACGCACCATAATCCAATTGCAGTTGGCGGCCATTGTCGGAGAAAGAGACGAAGGCCAGCGACCCGGATTCTATGTTGATCGAATAGCGCAGAACATCAGTGCTCCCGGTTGCTATGAGCGCCGCACGCAAAGAAATAGAGAGCGGCACCGTGGGATGGCCGCAAGCGGACTGTACGAGTTCCTTCTCGAGTTGGCCCTGGTCTTTGTGCCCGGACGCCTTCGCGGGACTGGTTTCACCGATGTAGTAGCTATGTCGAAAGAACAGTTTCACACCACGGCGATTTGTCTTGATCAGGACCTGGTGATATCCGCTTGTCCAGCCCTGAGCGCCGGGATGATAGGCAAGTTCGTAGTGCACAGAAGCTCGCTCAAGGCAGCTGCCGTTCCCCGCAATGCGGAAGCCTGCTTGGGGTGTATCTTCAGTGGCATTTGTCGAAATCGGATCGATAATCCGAAGGCTTGAAATATCCTCAGGGATTCTGTGTGAGACGCCAATCTCCTCGAAGACGTGAAGGTTACTTGGAACGAGATCGAGTACCGGTCGATCATGTGCGTCAACCGCGATGACATCTACAACCACTTCGCGAGTAGTAGCGCGGAAAACATAGGGAACATCTTGCTGAGGTGACGCCGAACTTCCGGTGTTCTGCGGCATCGCCCCTGTCGCGTTGGGGGGATCAACAAAAAATAGTGTCAAGGTGACTGCCGCGACGTAAATCAGCGCGAGCCTGCAAGTGCAAACCATAGATGCGAACCGAGAAGGTCCATGATACGTCTGGAGTGACGGGCCTGTGCAAGGAATCTCAGCCTAGCCTGCACGGCACTCTCCGGCTAAGGGTAGTTCGGGACAAACGCCTATGCAGAGATAACATGTTTCTGGCTTGGCAAAATACAGACCGCTGGAACCGCTAAGAGGAACAGACTTCCCTTACCCCGTCGCTAAAAGCTGCCTGTACGCTTCGCCCGGCCGGTTCACAGCCTTTTCCCACTCCCGCAAAAACCACCGCAACCCATCCGGAGGCTGCAGCCAGACCTCCGCGGCCGTCTCTCGCCACGTGCGCCGCATCAACACGCTCAAATGGGGATTGCGCATCCGATTTACAGCGCAAAATGCGGGCTCGTCTGTCAGGTCGTCTCCCACATAAACAACGGGCACGCCTGGCTCTGCCTGCGCCGCAATGGCTTCGACGGCTCCGCCCTTATCGCGCCCCACACGCAATTCCACGCCCGCCTCAAACTCCAGCAGCGACAGCCCGCTTACCAGCGCTGCCGGCTCAAACAGCGCGCGCGTCTTCTGCTCAATGTGCTTCGCCTGTCGCGGAGTATGCCCGCGCCAGTGGATCACCACCGCATTCGGCTTATCTTCAAATAACCCGCCAAACGCATCGCGCCGCAGCTGTTCGCGAAGCTCGTCAAGCTTGGCAAGCGCTTCCGGGGGAGCCTCCTGCATCTCGCGCGTGCCATCCACAAACAGCCGCTCCGCGCCGTGCAGTCCCCACACCTCAACCGGTTCGGGAAGCTGCAGCATCGGATTGATTTCGCCCGCGGGCCTGCCCGTAATAATCTTCAGCTGCGTCCGATTGTCCTTCTGGATTATCGAAAGCAGTTCGCGCACGCCGGCCCACGGCCGCGCGTCGAATCGATTGATGCGGAAATCGGACAGCGTGCCGTCGTAGTCCAACAGCAGCAAGGGAGCTTGTGCGCCATTCAGCGAATAAAAGAATTCTTCCAGTTTTTCGGCTTCTCTCTGATTCAAACCTTGTCGCCTTCTAGGCCATTTTACGGTAGGGATCAATGGATATAACGGTCTCTCCCGATGGCCCTGCATACATGTCTGAGGAGTCCGGACTCTCCAGCCGAACATCGCGGAGATCTCCGAGAATCATTGCCGCCCAACGGTAAATATTGTGTTCCATCACCTGCTTGCGCATATCTTGCATGCGCAGTTTGCGCTCTTCGCGTGGCATGTCCAGGCCGCGATGAATCGCCTCGGCCACCTCCGCAGCATCATAAGGATTCACAATCAGCGCGTCGCGCAACTCCACCGCCGCACCCGTGAATTTACTCAGCACCAGCACACCGTCTTCATCATCGCGTGCCGCGACGAATTCCTTCGCCACCAGGTTCATTCCGTCATGCAGCGAAGTCACCAGGCAAATATCTGCAATGCGATACCAGCGGTTGACCTCCTCGTGATCGCACTGGCGATCGATCAGCACCACCGGCTTCCACCGCGAAGTCTGGAAGCGATGGTTGATGCGCCGCACTTCTTCATCCACCCTCTTTTGCAAATCGGCATAGCTTGGAATGCGCGTTCTGCTCGGCGCCGCAATCTGCACCATGGTCAGCCGCTCCCGATGCCACGGATGCTCTACCAGCAGTTCTTCAATGGCCAGCAACCGCTCCACAATTCCCTTCGTATAATCCAGGCGGTCGACACCGACCGCGATCATTTCTGCGCGCACATTGAACTCAGCGAGCAAGGCGCGCCGCTCTTCTGCGCGATCCTCTTCCCTTTCCGAAACAATCACGCGCAGCGCACTCGGCAAACCTCCGCTGAATGCCACGCTCACCGGATACGGTCTGATCATGGTCGTATGTCCCAGCCGACGCGCTGTCATATGCTCGCGGTCCGTTCGCGACTCCAGCACCCGATCCACCGTTGAAAGAAAGTTATGGCAATGTTGGGGAATGTGGAACCCGATCAGATCAGCGCCGAGAAGCCCGTCCAGCAGTTGAGCTTGCCACGGACAAATCCCGAATGCCTCGGGGTTCGGCCACGGAATATGCCAGAAAATCGCCACGCGCGCATCCGGGCGTGCCGCCTTGATCAGCCGCGGCAACAATGCGAAATGATAATCCTGCACAAACACCAGCGGCTCCGCACTGCCCTTCATCTCGTCAAGCAACGCCGCGGCAAACCTCTCATTGACACGCTGGTACGCCTCCCAGTCCGATGCGCGAAATATCGGTCGCGTATGCGCGATATGGCAGAGCGGCCATAGCCCCTCGTTAGCAAATCCGTCATAGTAGCGCGACTCATCTTCCGCCGAAAGCCACACCCGCCGCAGCGTATACTTCGGATCCTCCGGTGGCACGCGCAACCGGTCGAATTCATCTACGTTTTCGCGATCGGCGTTGCCGCTGCCACTTGCCACCCACACGCCGTCGCAGGCGCGCAGAACCGGTTCGATGGCAGTGACCAACCCGCTGGGCGGCACCACGCAGGTTGTATTGCGGCCTTCGCGTACATGCATGTAAGGCTCGCGGTTTGAAACCACAAAAATCCGTCCGCTCGCTTTGTTTCGCATGTGGACAGCAAGCCGCTCCGGCGTCCAGAAGTGCTCCCCCGCATCGCGCAGCCGTGCCTCTGCCGCAGCAGCCGCCCGGGCCGCGATCAGGCTCTCCGCCATCGTCTCCACTTCGCGAGCAAGTGGGCTGAAGATACTCAGATCTGCCCCTCCGGATGAAGGACCTCTCTCGAAATGTCCCATCCGCACCCGACGCAACCTCTCCGCAACCCGCGTCAAAGGACGCATCAGGAACCACCGCACCATCGCGAACGTGACGGTGACAATCAGTACCACCGTGGCTACGATCCACCAGAAGCTTCGCCGCCAGAGGTCGTAACTCTGATCCCGTATGTATCCAGCGTCCACCAGGATGACAAGTGCGCCGACAAGGCGATTCCCGTCATGCAGCGGAAACACTTCCTCGAGCCATTGGATATCCTCCGTATGCCCGAATGCATTGACCTGCGTCCCCTTCTTGAGCGATCGCTCAACCTGGGTCAGAGACAGCAACTCGACAGGTGTCTTCTTGGCCAGAGATTCAAAGGGCGGATGCGCCAGGGCTTGAAAAACAGCGGGCGCTCCTGCGGAAGAAATAAGTTGACCCTGTGGATCGTAGACTCCGATACCGAGAGCCCCGGTCTGCGCCTTTGCATTTGCCGCGAGGGTTGAGAGTTCGCTCGTGTTTCCCTGCGTAAATGCCTGCACTAACGCCGGCTTCAGACTCTCCCCGATCCAACTCGAGCGCCATTCAAGTTCCTGACGAAGGACGTGCTTATGCTCCAGCACCTCAAAGTAGGTCGAGGCAATTGACAGTAAGGTCACGCCTGCAATGAGCGCGAGAATTAACCGCAAGCGAAACGAGTGCATCGAACTTCCCCCCTGTAGTCTTGAACAGGCTCTTGTCTTTTTAGATGCACAACCCCCGAGCAGCTGATAGGCCCGCTCTGAGATAAAGGAACCGCCATTTTCTTCAATGACTTACAAAATCCCGCGGGGCCCGGAATTGCAAACATCTGCCTCAACCTGGTAGTTCTTGCGTTGCTGGCCAGCTCAAATGCGTGCGTCCGGCGACATGGGATGCGCTATTCTGTGCAAGAGAGGGCAAGTAGCCCGTATCCTGCAACTTACGGTGCGATAATCTGATGGCATTCCAATCGGTCGAGAATACCGCCAAGAACATCGTCGAAACGGTGCAGGCCTATTCGTTATTCGCCTATCAGGGCGCTACGAATCTCTTTCGCCCGCCGGTCTATTGGCCTGATTTTCTGGTGCAATCTGACATTATAGGCTTCGGTTCGGCCTCGATTGTTCTCCTCTCCGGCTTCTTCACGGGAGGAGTCCTTGCCCTGCAGTCTGCAGCTACATTGTCTCAGTTTGGTGCCACTGCCGTCACGGGAAGGTTCGTAAGTACTTCGATGATTCGCGAACTCGGCCCCGTCCTCACCGGCATCATGGTTTCCGGCCGCAACGCCTCCTCGATGGCCAGCGAGTTGGGCTCCATGGTCGTCACCGAGCAGATCGACGCCATGCGCGCGCTCGGCGTTGATCCCATGCGCAAGCTGGTAACTCCTCGCATCTTTGCCTGCGTCACTATGCTCTTCTTTCTCACCATCGTCGCCAACTTTTTTGGCATCCTCGGCGGCGCGGCTGTCACCGTCTTCATGAATCACCAGAACGGTACCCAGTATTTCTCCATGGCCTATGAATACTTGCACGTTGGGGACATCATGCAGGGCCTCATTAAGCCGCTCTTCTCGGGATTCATCATTGCCAGCATTGGTTGCTTCTATGGCCTCCGAACCACTGGCGGCACCGAAGGCGTAGGCCGCTCCACCATCAAGGCTGTCGTCGTATCCTCCGTCCTCATCATCTTCGTCGATTTCCTTGTCACCCAGGTCATGCTGACCATCTTTGGCTGATGACAAACCTCGACCACTCCTCCACGCCCGCGGCGCACGATACTCCAGCGAACGCCGGGCCGGTCCTCGAATTCCGCAACGTTTCAATCGGGTTCGACAACCCCGTACTTGAAAACGTGAGTTTTACAGTGGGCCCAGACGAAACCCGCATTCTCCTCGGTCCCGCTGGTGTCGGCAAAAGTGTCCTTCTCAAGCTCGCCAACGGACTCCTCTGCCCGGATTCCGGTTCCATCTTCCTCTTCGGCGAAGAGATCTCGCGCATTCCCGAGGAACAGCTCTTCCACCTGCGCACTCGCACCGGCATGGTCTTTCAGGAAGGCGCACTTTTCGATTCGCTGACGGTGCGCGATAACGTCGCCTACCAGTTAATTCAGGAAGAAGTCCCTGACGAGGAGATCGATGTCCGCGTCCGCGAGGCATTGCGCTTTGTGGGTCTTGAGCAGACTTTCAGCCTTTACCCCGGAAGCCTCTCCGGTGGCATGCGCCGACGCGTCGCCATTGCTCGCGCTCTCATTCACAATCCTCAACTCCTGCTTTATGACTCTCCAACCGGGGGCCTCGATCCCGTCACCTCCACCACCATCATCGAGCTGATCGTGAAGCAGCGCGACGTTTATCACTCCCCCTCTGTGCTCGTCACGCACCGTCTGCAGGATGCATTCACCATGTGCAGCCACCGTTTCGAACCCGCGGAGGACCGCATGGTGCCGCTGCCCGGAAATCAGACTGACTCCAAGACAACCTTCCTCATGCTCGAAGAAGGGCATCTGATCTTTGATGGTTCACTTCACCAGTTGGTCCACAGTCAGGACCCCTTCGTCCGCGAGTTCATCGAGTAGCCCCTGGCCGTGCCGATTCCCAAGATTTATCCAATCCCAGGCTTTTTCTACCCGGCGTGACGACGCTGAGCGGAATCTGCAGCGTCCCGCCTTGCTCGAGGAGCGGTCAAACACACTCGCAGGCGGGTTGATGTCGCCGGGGGGGCGAATACTACGGCGCGCGGCTGCACAAAGAGTGGCGACAACACCATTGCAGGCCTTGCATCAGACAAAAGATACAGCTGCGAAGGCTCCGGCGAGGAATCTGTCGCGGCCTTGCATGAAAAACAGCTTGTCGGGCCGCGACGAATAGACCGCTTGCGCCATCTGCTCGATACAATGACGCAGTGATGTGCGGCAATGCGGCTCAAAAGCAAACGAGCAGTACCCCGGGGTGCGGAATGAAACGAAGATATACCGGAATCCTTGCGCTTTTGGCACTGATCTTCCTCTCCCTGTTCCCGCGTCCCGCTGCCGGCTACTCGCTCATCACCCACGAGCAGCTCATCGATCTCACCTGGAAGGACTCCATCGTTCCCCTGCTCCTTAGCCGTTATCCCAACCTGACCCCCGCACAGCTTGATCAGGCGCGGGCTTACGCATACGGCGGTTGTGTTATCCAGGACCTCGGTTACTATCCCTTCGGCGATCAATCGTTTTCGAATCTGACCCACTACGTGCGCTCCGGAGATTTTGTCGTCAATCTCTTCCGCAATGCGCATGACGCCAACGAGCTGGCCTTCGCCATCGGCGCGCTCTCGCACTATATTGGCGACTCTGTCGGCCACGCTGAGGCTACCAACCTCGCCGTTCCCATCGAGTTCCCGAAGTTGAAGGCGAAATACGGATCATCCGTGAACTACGCCGAAGGCAAGCACCAGCACGTCCAGACGGAATTTGCCTTCGACATCAACGAGATCGCGCATCATCACGTCGCTCCCATCATGTACCTGCGCCATATTGGACTCGCCGTCTCGATGCGGCAATTGGCGTTGGCTTTCTATCAGACTTACGGCATCACTGAGAACTTTACCGGCAGGCACCGGATCAGTAGTGATGAATATCGTTTCGCAGTTCGCACATTCATTCCGCGCATGGCCTACGCAGTCACTCTCCTCCATCGCAGCCACGAACCTCCCGACCCCACAACCCCGGACGCTGTCGAGCTTGAGAAGGAAGCTACTCAAGTCGGGCTGGATAACAACTGGCAGGCATACCGCCGCGGCGCCGGATTTGAAACGTATCTGATCGCCGGATTTCTCTTCATCGTGCCCAAGGTTGGCCCCCTCTCCCTGGTTGCTGTCAAAGGACCCACGAAGCAGACAGAAGAGGAATACGCTCACAGTGTGGCGGTCTCTACAACAGTTCTCCGGCAGATTCTGACGCACTTTACCCCGGTGGCCGAACGCTTTAAAGGCCCCGTTCCTCCCCTCGCCAAACTCACCCATGCCGACGATGCCTCTCCCCTGGCGCGCGACCCGCACCATCCACTTTCCAATCGCGATCTCGATACGGGCCGTGTGGTTCAGCCCGGGGGCTATCCGCTCACTGACTCAACTTATGCCGACCTGTTGCACAGGCTGGTGCAGAAGCCCACGCAACCAATTCCTCCCGGCATCAAGGAAGACATCCAGAAGTACTATTCAAATCTCGATCTGCCCATTACAACCAAAAAAGATCCCGACCGCTGGAAGCAGGTGCTCGCCGACTTGAACACCCTGGCCGCGATGCCCACCAGCACTGCGCCAGAGCCCTTCCCCACCTACGGCGCCGATCAGGACTCGGACGAATAGCAGTCTGCCGCATCCCCGTCCTCACGATATGCCGGCCGCTTACATATCACCGGCTTTGACGTACCCCTGGCTGTTTACATTGCGACCGGCTCTTTCCATGCCATTGCTGTTTACATACCACTCTTGTTACAAAGACTTGGCTGTTTCCGCCGTCCAGCACTGTCAACTATCTCCCCCTTCCAGCACTGTCATCCTGAGCAAGCGAAGCGCGCCGAAGGATCTGCAGTTGCTCCTTTTCGCGATACGCAAGAATGAGCGTGCCCCATTCATGACGCAGTTTCATCGCGACATGAGTGGGATAACCACAAACTTCGCGTTCGTAAATGAGCGTGCCCCATTCATGACGCAGTTTCACCGCGGCATGAGTGGGAAACCAAGAACTTCGCAGTCACCCCAGAAACGTGTCAATCGCTGGACCCAAAGATTCTTCTAAGTCACTGATTCTGCGCCCTGAAAACTTCGACAGTTTTGCAGATAATTTTCACCCTCCGGCGCACAATGGTGTTGAACTCATCCCTCAACCGGAGCTCCCATGCGAACCCGAAATGTCACGCTGGCTATATCGCACGAGGCACATCACAAAGCACGGATCTGGGCCGCTCAAAACGACGTCTCTCTTTCCGCCGTACTATCGGCCCTGCTCGAAGGATTGCCCGCCAATCCGAATGCCGGTCGCGCCGCTGGGCAAGTCCATCAGCAGTCGGCCAGCTTTCGCAACCACCCCGACCCCCACCCCCACCCCCTCCCCCTCCCCCTGTGAAACTGTGAAGCACCTGGCTGGCCGTCCTTAATTCCAGCCTTTTCAATCGCGCAGATCGCTAGACTCCACAGCCTCACAGAATCTGTGAAGTTGTGAAACTGTGGAGACGAAGCAACCTGCTCGCGCTGGTAGCGCTCAACCCCAGTCTGCTAGCCTTGCAGGTTTGAGCAACACAGAATGGCAAGGTGCAATCATGGCTTTCAAATTTCAGGGCGTTGACTTTCTCCATCTCGATGCAAGCTTCAGCGAGGATGAACTGCTGGTTCGCCGTACCGCCCGCGATTTTGTCGAAGACAACCTGATCCCCATCATCGAGGAGTGTTTCCGAACCGAACGTTTTCCGCGCGAACTTGTCCCCATCATGGGCGAACTCGGCTTCTTCGGCGCCAACCTTGAGGGCTACGGCTGCGCCGGCATGTCCAACGTTGAATACGGTCTCGTAATGCAGGAGCTCGAACGCGGCGATTCCGGCATTCGCAGCTTTGTCAGCGTGCAGTCGGCACTCTGCATGTATCCCATCTACACCTTTGGCTCCGACGAGCAGAAGAATACCTGGCTTCCCGCCATGGCCAGCGGAGAAAAACTCGGCTGCTTTGGACTCACTGAACCCGGCTTCGGGTCAAACCCCGGCGGCATGACCACAACAGCCCGCAAGTCAGGCGATGAGTACATCCTCAACGGCGAAAAAATGTGGATCACCTCGGGCAATATCGCTGACATCGCCATCATCTGGGCCAAGGTTGAAGACGAAGACAATCGTGTCCGCGGATTCCTGGTGGAGACGGATCGCCCTGGCTTTCGCGCCTACGAAGTCCATGGAAAATGGAGCCTCCGCGCCTCCATAACCAGCGGCCTTTCATTGCAGGACGTTCACGTTCCTGCCGCCAACCTTTTGCCCGGCTCCGGCGGCCTTAAGAGCCCGTTGATGTGCCTGAACCAGGCGCGCTACGGCATCAGCTGGGGCGCCATCGGCGCAGCGATGTCCTGCTACGACACCGCGCTCCAATACGCTTTGGCAAGAAAGCAGTTTCACAATCAACCCATCGCCAGCCATCAGATCATCCAGGACAAGCTCGTGTGGATGCTTTCGGAGATTTCGAAGGCACAGTTGCTGTCGCTGCAAGTGGGCCGCCTCAAAGATGCGGGCACCGTCGGTCATCAGCACATCAGCATGGCGAAGCGGAACAACGTGTGGATGGCACTCGAGTGCGCCCGCATCTCTCGCGATATTCTCGGTGCAAATGGGATCACGGAAGACTATCCCATCATGCGCCACATGATGAATCTCGAATCGGTTAAGACTTACGAGGGCACGCACGATATCCACGCCCTTATCCTGGGCCACCACATCACCGGCATCGCGGCCTACTAGCTGCTCTGGTTTCGCCGATTAGGCCGGCTGAACATACGCATACCTGTATGCGCTCGCCTCTTGACGCCCCTTGCGCGCTAAGCTAGTTTCAAATCACGGATCAAGCCTGCATGACACATGACCCGCCCGACGCACTGGCAGAGTTTCCCTCCTGACCCAGAAGATATGGTCTGCACTCGGTGTTGTCCTGGCCGATCCGTCCAAACCAAACCACTTGCCGACATTAGTGGCCGGATGAGACTTCTCCAATGCAGACCCGATTCAAGCGCTTCAGTGTTATCGGCGGATTCGTAATCCTTCTCGCCATCCTCGTCGCCGACGCCTACGTTACAAAACGGCAGCTAGACGAGCAAGTCGAAACCGGACACCGGGTCAGTCACACCAGGCAGGCCCAACTCCAGATCAGCGCAGTAGAGTCACTACTTATAGACGCCGAAACCGGTCAGCGCGGCTTTCTCTACACCGGCGACGAGCAATACCTTGC
>NZ_JBARMD010000373.1:0-8009 GCF_049802275.1 Occallatibacter sp.
GTTGCGGGTTAAAGTCTTCTATCACGATAAGTGCTTTGACGGAGCCTGCTCCGCATCGTTGTTTACGCGGTTTCATCGCGAGTGCATAGACAAGAACGCGGCGTACGATTACCACGGGCTGGTGCACCGCGCCGGGGCGCTCTTTGACGAGAGCGAGTTCACGGGTGATGAGAATGCGATTGTCGACTTCAAGTATTCGCCTTCGCCCAGGATCACATGGTGGTTCGATCATCATCTGTCTGCATTTTTGACTCCGCAGGATCACGAGAATTTTCTTGCTTGCCAGAAGGATCCGGTATGCGGGTCGAGAAAGTTCTTCGATCCAAACTACACGTCGTGTACCAGCTTTCTGGCGCACATCGGGTCCACGAAATTCGGATTCAACACGGAGCCCGTGGCGGACCTGATTCATTGGGCCAATATTGTGGATGGCGCGCTGTACGAGAGCCCCGAGGCCGCGGTGGAGATGGCCGCTCCGGCAATGAAGCTGACGCTGATCATTGAATCCACGCAGGACCCGGAGTTTATTCCGAAACTGATTCCGCTGCTGACTGAGATGCCGCTGGGCGAAGTGCTGGCGCAGCCGTTTGTGGCTTCCCTCTTACCGCCGCTGCTGGAGCGGCACCGCGAAGGTATCGAGCTGATTCGCAACCGCAGCGAAGAAGTGGATGGAACGATCTTCTTCGATATCACGGATCGGCCGGTAGAGGGCTACAACAAGTTCATCCCGTACTATCTGCATCCGAAGGCGACGTATTCGATCGGGCTCTCGAAGTCGAGCTTTCGCACCAAGGTGTCGGTCGGCTCGAATCCGTGGACCAAGGCTGACCCCGCGAAAATGGTGAATTTGGCGCAGGTGTGCGAGCGCTACGGTGGCGGTGGACATGCGCGGGTGGGAGCGATCAGCTTCCCGCCGGATCAGGTTGATAAAGCGCGGCAGGCAGCAGCGGAGATTGTGGCGGAGCTGCGGGCCAAAAACCCGTTCGCGTAAGGCAGAACTCGATGCTCTGATCGTTGCCGAGAGAATGCCCACGGCACCACCGCAACTCGAGAAATGGTTGCTGGATTCGATTAAATCGTCTGTACGCAAGAGGCGGAGCCGAGGCTCTCGGCAATCGCGGTAAGTCAGTAAATCGCGAAGTGCAAACTTGGCCGAAGCCCGAGGAGCGCTATGCCTTTCCGCAAACTCCTCCCGATCCATGATCAGGCGGTTTGGGTGGCACGCATTTTTGCCACACGCTCGTTGGACTGCCTTGTCAGATGAGGAACGATGCCAAGCTGCCGCTCGATGAGCATGAGCTGTGCGCGATGATGCATCTCATGCTCCTTAGCGCCTAACAGTTGCTCGAACCGGGACTTGGCGCCGCTGCCGTCCGCTACCGTCGTCATCTCGTCCAGGATCTCCGTCGGCAACGACTCCAGCCACGCTGCGAAGGACTCACCGCGGCTGCGCAGCAACTCCAGGATCTCCGCTTTCGTCCTGGGTTTCGATTCCTCGCTTCTGGCGCGTTCTGCGAGGCCTAAAAAGTCGAAGCCAACCAGCGTCATCACGCGTTGCTTGCCGTGTATTTCCTCCCACATCTGTGGCGTCACAGCGATGTGCGCCAACATCTGGCCCACGGTACGGCACTCTGGAGCCGGGACATGGTTGTACTGCTCTTCGGGAATATCTTCGGCGATCTGAATCGTGTTTTGGCGTACGGTCCGAAACTGCCTGCCTAATTCTTTTCCGCCGTAGATGCTCATGGTGTCTGCCTCCCGATTGATCTCATCTTGACCTGTGCGACACGGTTCGGCAAGAGCGGTGATGGCCCGCTGTCGGAGATGCCAAGGTTCTCAGCAGCCTGAAGGATGCTGGATCGACCTAGCTGTGACCATGCCTTGATACGAAACTGAACCCGCATCGAGTTTTTCGCAGCGTCTAAAGGCCGAGTTCGTCAGCGCGTTTTTTCATCGCTTCCAGACAAAACGCGATATGCGCGTCGAGGTCGACGCCTAGCTCGGCGGCGCCCTGGATTACGTCTTCGCGGTTGACGCCCCGGGCGAATGCTTTGTCTTTCATTTTCTTGCGGACGCCGGGGACTTCAACGTCGGCTATAGCCTTGGTGGGCTTAACCAAAGCGCATGCGGTGAGGAAGCCGGCGAGTTCGTCGCAGGCGAAGAGAGATTTGTCGAGATGCGTGACGCGCGGAACGCCGGAGTATTGCGCGTGGCCAAGGATCGCAGTGCGAAGTTCGACGGGCCAGCCCTGTCGCTCGAGTTCGCGGACGCCGACGAATGGATGCTCCTCGGGCGCGGGGTGGCGCTCGTAATCGTAGTCGTGAAGCAGCCCGGTGGTGGTGTAGAGCTCAACGAAGCGGGCGCGCTCGTCGGCGTTGAGGCCGAGCAGGTCGGCTTCGGCTTCTCCGCAAGCAGTTACGCAGATCTCCACAGCGATGGCATGCTTGCGAAGACTCTCGCTCTGTGTCCACTCAGAGAGCAATTGCCAGGCTTGTTCGCGTCCGAACTTCCTCTCGCCATTTTCGATCAAAGTCATCTCTGAATTTTACGTGTTGCACACCTTGGTTCGCGTTTCTTGGGGTTGCTTAGGGATTTATACCAGATTCATTGGGTTGACCCTAAGTTTCTACTTGACAATTATGGTTCACCGGCAGAAAGTAGCACTTATCGCGGTGCAAAACACCCCGGGGTTCCTGCTCTGGCACTCCGCGCAATACAAAATGGCTACCACTCTAATCAGCGTGGATACACGCGAAGTTGTGCGTTGCGATTTCTGCAGCTTGGTGCAGTACAGAACCACCAATTCTCTTTGCAGGAAATGTCGCAGACCCCTTGATATCGAGGAGCCAGCACCCCTAGCTCCACAACTGGTAACGATGCCGCCAGCGGTCGCCTCAGCTGAAGCCGGGTTGCAGGTGGCGGGGCAGGTGCGCGAGATTCGCCGGGCGCGGCACCTGAGCCAGCGTCAGCTCGCAAGTCGCATGCAGGTACCGCGGACCTACATCTCGAAGATCGAGAACGGTAAGGCGATTCCGACACTAGGTTCGCTGGAGCGGTTGGCTTGCGCGCTGGAAGTGGATATGCGCCAACTGGTGCGCGATTCGCGCAGCCGTCGCGAGGAAGAGGTCTCGGCGATTCTGTCCGATCCTTTCCTGGCGGAGATCGCGGCGATGTTGCCGCATCTGGATTCTCTGCACCGGACGTTGCTGTATGGGTCGGTTCGGGATATGGCTGCTGGACGGCGACGGACCGCATAAGACCGGCACTCTCAGCGATCTCACCTCGTATCCTCTCTTCGTCTCTTCGTGGACGGGCGAACAGCGCATAACGCTGGTTCGCCCGGTCTCCTCGCGTTGAAGATGACGATCGGTTCATGTGCGCAGCGTGGCAGATAATGACGCACCGATTATGCTAGGCTCGAATGTGTCGCCAGATTTCCCCGGCTGCCGGGGACTTTTCATTGGTTGACGTTGATGCAGTATCCTTTAGGCACGTTGGGCTTGTGAACTGGCTCCGGCCGAATCTTGCAAACAGGGAACGGGCATCGACTGGGAAGCGTAAAAGATTTTGTCGAGGCAAATTCCTTGCATCCAACTGGCATGCTGCGGATCGATGAGCTGACCTCAGAGGAGCGTGCGATCTATAACACGCTCAAGCCTGAGCGGCTGCCTGAGCACGTCGCCATCATCATGGATGGCAACGGCCGCTGGGCGGGCCATCGGTCGCTGAAACGTTTTCTGGGACATCAGCAGGGCGCCAAAAGCGTACAGCTGGTAACTGAGACGGCTTCGCGCATCGGACTGCCCTGGCTCACGCTATATGCCTTCTCGCTTGAGAACAACCTGCGTCGACCGCGTGCCGAGGTTAACTTCCTCATGCGGCTGTTGAGGAGCTATCTCGAGAGCAACGTGCAGCGCATGAACGACAACAATGTCCGCATGCGCTATATCGGCCGCGTGCACGAGTTGCCCCGTGAAGTGCAGGACAAGATGCGGTGGGCGGAAGAGGAAACGGCCCGGAACACCGGCACGACTCTCACGCTGGCCCTGAATTACGGTTCACGCTCAGAATTGGTAGACGCATGTCGGGCGCTGGCCAGGGAGATGGAGCAGAAGAAACTCAGTCCCGATCGTATCTGCGAAGAGGATGTACACCGGCATCTCTACACGGCGCACATGCCCGATCCGGATCTGCTGATTCGGACCTCGGGTGAGATGCGTATCTCGAACTTTCTGCTATGGCAGATCGCCTATACCGAGATCTTTGTGACGGAGCGGTTGTGGCCCGATTTTCGCGGCATCCATCTGCTCGAAGCGATTGCGGCTTTCCAGCGGCGCGAACGTCGCTACGGCGGGCTGAGCGATAGTGTCGGCGAGGTCGAGGAAGACGCCGATCAGATCAAGATCATCGCCAGCTGACGTTCTTCCATCGACCTATCACAGAATTGGGGTGCTGAAATCGGCGATGAACTGGACGCCGGGGACGTCGAGCTTTAACAGTTGCTTGTCACCTGTGAGGAACAGATCAATCCCAGCTGATGCAGCGCAGGCGAGATGAATGGAGTCTGCAATCTTCATCTTCTCAACGGCTCTGAGTCGGCTGAACGGCGCCACAGCGCCCCCATCAAAAGGCAAAAACGAAAACCCAACCTCAGCCAGATTCTCGCGGATGACTGAGGCTTTTTGCGGGTGCGGCGATTTTGCCGCCCCTGCCATGATTTCGCCGAGCGCGAGATAGCTCGTAAACAGTTGGTCATTTCGTCGATACGATCGCTCCAGCAAACTGCGAACACGCTCTGAAAACGTGGGATTGCCCTCCAGCCAATAGATAAAGAGCATGGAGTCCCAGTAAATCCGGCTCATGCGGCGTCCTCATCTTCCGATCGAATCCACCGCAAGAAAGCTTCGCCGCCTCCGTATTCCGCAAGTTCATCTTTTAAGATGCCGCGGAGCTTTTCGCTCAAGCGAACAGCTCGCGCGGCGGGGTCTTCCTCATCCCGTAACGACTTTCTGCTCTCGCCTCTTTGCTCGATCACTTCATGGCCTTTCAGATCCTTGGCAATTCGATATCTGAAGATCACGGTAGTGCTCTGCAGTGAGGGTGGCCCGTCAATGCCTTCAAGTTCTAGTCCATTCTCACGAAGAAACTTAGACGTCTTCAAAGCGCTGCAAATCTGGGGGATATGACTACCGGGAAAACCCTCGGCCTGCAAGTCAACCAAGAGATCTTTTACTCGAATGGAAAAATGATCTTTGCGCGCCTTGACAGCCGCATCAACGTATCTTGTCTGAGCCAGCGTTCTGATCTTGTCACTCAAGCCGATATTCACCGTTGACCTCCAAGGATATATTAAGAATATATAAGATATTTATCTTCGTAAAGAAATATTCAAAATATCTAAATATTGTGTAGATTCTTCCCTTTCCGTAATTAGGTTATCCTTCCAACACCATGATCCACACGCTTGCGGTATCGGGATATCGCTCTCTCCGGGATCTGGTGCTGCCGCTTGGGCAGCTGAATCTGGTGACGGGAGCCAACGGGACGGGCAAGTCCAGCCTGTATCGGTCGCTTCGGCTACTGGGTGACGCGGCGTTGAATACGGTGGTCGCGTCACTGGCGCGGGAGGGTGGATTACCGTCAACGCTTTGGGCTGGGCCCGAGAAGATTGGGCGAAGCGTTCGGCACGGAGAGCACGCGGTCGAAGGCACGCCGCGGCAGAAGTCCGTCAGTCTGAAACTGGGATTTGCGGGCGATCCCTACAGCTACTGCATCGATCTTGGTTACCCTCCCCCGGCGCAGACCGCGTTTCCGCTTGATCCGGCAATTAAGCGCGAATGCATCTGGCATGGCGGCATCTATCGACGAGCGTCTGTTCTGGTCGATCGCAACAATCGGCTGGTGCAGGTTGCACCGGGCAAGACCGCCAAACACGAAGAGCCCGTAATTCTGACCAAGGATCTGAGTTCAACCGACAGCATGCTGGCGACAATTGCCGATCCGCAACGGGCGCCGGAGATGCTGGCGGTCCGCGAGTCGATTCGAGGCTGGCGTTTTTACGAAGGCTTTAGGACCGATGCTGCTTCGCCGGTGCGGATTCCGCAGGTTGGGACATTCACGCCTGTTTTGAGCAATGAAGGAACAGACTTGCCGGCGGCCCTCGAGACGATCCGCATGTTTGGAGATGGTGAAGCGCTGGACCGCACGATTGAAGACGCATTTCCGGGTAGCCGCGTTGAAGTAGATGAGCAGGCAGGCCGATTCGAGGTGCAGCTGAGGCAACACGGGCTGTTGCGGCCGCTTTCGGCAGCGGAGTTGTCAGACGGCACGCTGCGGTACCTGCTTTGGACAGCGGCTCTTCTGACGGCACGTCCGCCGGAACTGATGGTCCTGAATGAACCAGAAACCAGCTTGCATCCCGACCTGCTGCCGGCGCTGGCCCGTCTGATCGCCCATGCGTCGGAGAGTACGCAACTGGTAGTGGTGTCGCATTCACAGCTTCTTATCCGGGCACTGGAAGAGAACCGGATATGCAGCCGGCTGCACCTGGAGAAGTCGTTCGGCGAGACGGTGCTGGCCGGAGCGACTCTTTTCAACACTCCGAAGTGGGAGTGGCCGGTGCGCTAGAGGCGAGTCTCTCCGCCCCACCCCGGCGGTGTATTCTCAACGCTGGAATGAAACGAGTTCTGACAGCACTGATTCTGGCGCCCATGGTTCTGGCCCTGGTTTTTATCGGCCCGATGTGGCTGATTACGCTGGTGGTTGCCGCCGTCGCCATGCTGGCAGCGTGGGAGTTCCTTGCACTCACGGAGCGACGCGGAGCTAAGCCGCCAAAAGTGTTGACACTTGGGTGTGTTGGCCTGCTTTTCGCCGGGAATTATCAATGGCCCGACGAAACGATCACCATCTTCGGGCTTTTTTGCATCATTTTGCTGGTCTTTTGCACTTTCAAGTCACCAGTAGAGCGAGCGATGACGGACGCTACTTCGTCGGTCTTTGCCCTCTTTTATCTGGGACTTACACTCATTCCGCTACCCATGCTGCGTGAGGCGACGAATGGCCCGTCCCTGATGGCCTTCCTATTTCTGACGGTCTGGGCAGGAGACACGGTGGCGATGTACGCGGGCAGGATGTTCGGCAAGCGAAAAATGGCACCGAATCTCAGTCCCAATAAGACTTGGGCGGGGGCCGTCGGCTCGGTCGTGGGTGCCGTCGCGGTTGCAGGGATCCTTCTGGCGCTCAGTACGTATTTTGCGAATTGGAACTCGGTTAAGCTTTCGTTTGCGGATGCGCCGATATTGTATTGGCTGGCGCTCGCGGTCGTGGTGAATGTTGCCGCCCAGGTTGGCGATCTGGCGGAATCGGCACTGAAGCGCTCGGCGGGGGTAAAGGACTCCGGAACGCTCCTCCCGGGGCACGGCGGCATTCTTGACCGCATTGACGCGCTGCTGCTGGCGGCGCCGGTGCTGTGGTACGCTCAGGTTATCCGCCTGCGCTTCTAGACAGGCCATCAAATAACTCGCTTGTCATTGTTGGAATTGGACTTAGCAGAACGTTGAAACGACTCGCCATTCTCGGCTCCACCGGCTCGATCGGTCAAAGCACCCTCTCCATTGTTGAGCAGTTTCCAGATCGCTACCAGGTAGCAACGCTGGCGGCTGGGCGCAATGTTGACCAGGCATTTGCGCAGGTGGTGCGATGGCGGCCCAAGGTAGTTTCGTTGGCTACGGAAGAGCTTGCGGGCCAACTGGTTGCGCGCCTAAAGCAAACAGGCGTCAACGGCATAGAGGTTGTCCACGGGGTGACCGGTACCGTGGCTTGCTCGACACATCCTGATGCGGATTTTGTGGTGTCGGCGATTGTGGGGGTCGCAGGGCTCGAGGCGACGCATGCGGCGATCCTCGCGGGAAAGCCCGTGGGCCTGGCCAACAAGGAATGCATGGTGGCGGCGGGCGAGATTTTGACCGCAGCTGCACGCGAACGCAATGTGCCAATTCTGCCAATCGACA
>NZ_JBARMD010000374.1:0-21869 GCF_049802275.1 Occallatibacter sp.
GATCTTCAGAAATCGGCGACGGGATAGATTATTCATGCCAGCGACTCTCCATTGAAAGGGTTACATGTAGGTGTAACCTGCATACAGTGATTCGCATCACCTTCGTTATTTGGCGTTTCATCTGCTCACAACTCCATTACCGCTACTAACGCCGTAAGCCCAGTCCGGCAGGCGGCACCGCGGACTCAACGCCGCGCGGTATTGTCTAAAGTCGGCAAAGACGGCGGCCACACGAGGTTCGTTTGCGCGATGGCATTCGAGACACGCGCCGACGAGCAGAATCTGTCGCTGTTCTTCCAAACTGAATGGGCGCGCTCCTTTGCGTGTAGTGGTATCGCCCCTGGCCTCTCTCAAAAAGCCGATCCACGCATCCAATGGCAGGCCATCCTCGGGGCTCGTATCGAAAGCGGGAGTGAACTTCCAATTCGCTGTGCGGCCTGTGACGACATACCTCAATTCACCGCGGCCATAACCAAGGGCAGTGGAATTGACGTGGCACGACGGACAGTCTCTCGCTTGCGCAACGATAGTGTGGGCCGACGTCGGGGCAAACATTCGATGAAACTGCGGTCGACCTTTGCCATCGGGAAAATCCAAAGTTAAAGCCATTCCTGGAACGAAAGTGGTGATGCGCTCCGCCAGTTGCCCATCGGACATTCTGACCTGATGGACTCCCAATGCCGGCGTATCGCCCAGAAAAGTTCCAGCCTGCTCATCCCATGAACCGTTGACGTACTTGCCGGCAAGATGGTCCCAACCCTGCGTGGCGCGGTTGAACGAAGCGTGGCAATTGATACATTGCGGAGCCCACGCGGTATGACAGGCAGTGCAATCCAATCTCTCGTGGATGGAACCCGCGCAAACAGCCGCAACCGGCTTTGGCTTGAGCTGCTTTTGCGATCCGGCAAGAACGAGCGTGGGATGGCCGTCAGCATCGAGAAACACATTTGGGTAAGCGACTGACCCAGGCTTGGAGATCGCGAACCGCCTGCCCGGTTCATTCAGCTTGCGCATTGCTATCACTTCCTGCGTCTCCGGATCGAGTTGCTCGAATTGTTTTGCCGGGGTCGACACGGCCGCATGGCAGTCTGTGCACGAAGTCTTGACGGCATCTCTTTCGTGCGCGTGTACAGTTCCGTCTCCCATTACCTCCGAGGGCAAATGGCAGTCAATGCAGGTCATGCCTTTTTCAAAGTGAATATCGGCGGGATGCTTTTCGAAGATGCGCCCGTCAGCCAGTTGGCGAAATTGAGCGGGCCAACCGGAGGCAGCTTTCGCTGCCTTCTCATCCAACAGCGTTTCGTGCCAGCCTTCGTAATTGGTAGCGATGCGTCCCGAGCGGCTGTGGCATCCAAAGCAGGCTTGCGTCGGCACGTTAACAGGGATGTCCGGGTGGTGGAGAGGTCCCGCCGCCGCGCTGCTGCCAACGTGCAATTCAGCCTCGGACGCCGCATCGTAGCGAAGGTGGCAGGCGGAACAGCCGCCGCCCCGATCAATTTCATTGATCGGCCCTGGATGGGTCTTATCCTGTCCAAGATGGCAGGAGGCGCAGAGATTGCGAAGATGCGTGTCCGCAGGCGAGTGGTTCAATGCGGCAACGTCGTAGTGCTTATCCAGATCCGCATTTTCACCGAAGACAAACTTGTCGACCGCTACAACGCCACTCATGGTGTTCATCAAGGATCCGCGCACGCGGACTACCTGGTCTCCGTGACAGTTGGAGGCGCCGCAGGTCTGGTTGACAACAGACAGATTCCCCGGTGTCCGCGTCATTCCCGAATGGGCAAGAGTCTTATTAAGCGTCCACGGATTCCCAAGGTGGCAAGCAGCACAGCCCACCGTTCCGGGTTCATGCGCAGCGACAAATCCTGTCATGCCCTGATGACAGGCAAGACACCCCTCACGCCGCCCGTTGACGATGGGAACTTTCGTTATGAGCAGCGTAGCTCCTGGTGGAGCGTAGGCACGATACGAGAGAAAGTCGACCTCACTTGCCACCACTTTTGCCGGTCGAGTGAATTTCCATCCGTCGCCCCGCAGTCCCAGTCCTACCATCGTTAGGACCGCATAAGCGCAAACTGCAACCGCCATCGACCACTTCACACGGCATCGAAAGAATGAAGGAAGTCTCGGCAAAAGAATCAACAATCCCAAGCCCGCCAGCATCAACCAGACGGCCACCTGGGGCTTCGGCAGCCAGTGAAGAAGTTCCTGCAGTCCGACAAGATACCATGGTCCTTTTTCAACGGGAGCCATTCTCCATTCGAGTCCTGGGATAAGCAACAGAGAGAGCAATAGCAGAGGAGGCAGCGTCCATCTTGTCGCCCGCATCGTGGGCATGATGCGACGCGAATGCTCGATTGTGATGAGCCAGAGAATTATTGTTGCCGTGCAGGCGTGATGGAGATACACGGTCGTGAGGTCGGTGCTCGAGCCGGTAAGAAGTCGCGGCAGCGCCCCTCCCAGCAAGGGTACGAAGCCGAGAAGCGTTCGCAGAATCTGCAATGCCTGGATAGCGGCAGTATCTGCCCGTAAAAGAAACCCGGACAGCATGATGCCAGCGACCACGGGAATTGCAAGACTGAGCCGCAGCCAAACACCAAATCGCACCTTCGACTCGCTGCGCCGCAACAAGTGATCGACGATGTGCCCAAAAGACAGAGCGAAAAACGCCTGTGCAGACCAATAGTGCAAACTGCGCGCCAATATGCCGGCAGGGTTCTTCAACAAGACCAGAGCAAGCGAGTCCAGCGGCAGCGAGGGAATATACGCAGGCACAAGCATGATGCCCGTAGCGGCACAGATCACAAAGGCCGCGAGCGCTAGCATTCCCAACGGAGGAATTCGCTGCCACAGCCTGGTGATCACTTGCTTCATGCCAGCTCACTTCTTGAGAGTTACGCGCAACACTGCTTCCGCTCGGTCCAGTACAAATGGCAGTGGCTGCAGGTTGCGCATCGCAGGGCCATGCAGCACTTCACCACGCGCATTGAACCGCGAGCCATGGCACGGACACACAAGTTCGGCAGCTTCAGCGTGATTGATGCGGCAACCCAGATGAGGGCAGATCGATGAGACGACTGCCACTCCATCCGGGCTGGTAATCACGATCATCCGGTCGTAAAATCGGACCCCGTTGCCAATACTCAGTGGAACGGTAAGGGTGTCTTCCGCATTCTCAGGCAGCATCCCTGCGCGCTTTGCCAGCCCGTTCATTTGCCACAGAGCTGGCGCGGCAAGCGAGGCAAGTGCCGCTTTCAGAAAGAAACGCCGCTCCATCCCGCTTCGCATCTTTAAAAGCTCTTCGCCATGCCAATCGTGAATGAATTCTCCGACATTTTGCTGGTCACGCTCGTCCCCGGGATGGGTCCCTGCGCCGATATCCACGGGCCTGTAATCGAATTCTGGAAGGCGTGATAGTATGTTGCGTTCACATCCCAGCCGTGCACCTTCTGGACAATGCCGCCGGACAGGTGATGCTGGACAATCGCGGGTGCGGGCGTGTTGAAGAAGGTGTATTGCGCGGGCACCGGATTTTCGGAGTAGTTATAACCAACCATGAGTTTGGTCGATGATGTGACCTGTTGCTGCACGCCTCCACCCACCGCCCATATATTCCGCCACCCGAAGCCCGAGACTGCGCCGTCTGCGTCGTAGCCAACCTTGTCAAACCCGGCCGTGTTCTGGTAATCAAACCAGCGCGCATCGACACCGATGCGAGTGCCCTTGGAAGGCGTCAGGCCTACACCCATTGAGATCACTTGCGGCAGATTCATCTGAAACGTCATCTCGTGTGAAACGCCCGTTAAGTCCTTGCGATTCCATTTGAAATCCTGAAACCATATGGGAGAGTGATAAGCAAACCCAACGCTCGCGACCTTGTTGATTTCGTAGTGTAATCCGGCGTTAACTCCGAAGCCGAAGGCGGGAGCCTGATTCCCAGCTGACAAGTAGTACGGCATCGTGCTTCCTGCGGTGACAGGCGCATAAAATGGCGCGGGTATTACCTGCAACATCGAGAAGGCGGGCACAAGGGAAATGCCTGCTGAAAAGCGATCGCTGATTTGCCGCGACATACCTATTGGAACAGTAACCAGCATGTAGTTCGACCGAATGCGGCCAAACCCGAAGCCGTTAGGCGCTTGCGGCGTGAGGATGGGATTGGAAAAATCAGTGTTCTCTGGGTAGTCCACTCCGAAGCCGCTCACCGCAAGCATTGCGAAGTGATACGCGTTGTGGCTGTTCTCCGGGTGATAGATGAAGGCCAGTCCGGGCATGAACGACATGTCACGCTTGCTCTCTGTCGTCCCGCTCAGCGTAGCCCCGGGCATTCCCGGGCCAAAGGCATTGGCCTCGACAGTGCTGGAGAGCGAACGCCATGGCGCGAAGATGGTCAGGTGAAACTCAAGGCGATGCTTTTTGAAAAGCACTGTACAGGCAGGGTTCCAGGCGATTGATCCGGTCGCGTCCAGGCAGATACCGGTGTCGGCGCCTCCCATGGCCTCGTTCACAGGACCGGCGCCATGCAAAAAATGTCCGTCAGTGGCAAAAAGAGTGATTGGGCAAAGCAGCGGCAAAAGAACTGTCAGCAATCGGCGAGAAACTGCGTTCATCCAGTGATCGTGCGTTCTCATTCTCTCAACTTCCCCGCGAGACCCCTTAAGGTGCGCCACAGCATTCCTGCTCGGCGGAAACGAGGTCTCGCCAGAGAAGTGGTAGCAAGTGGATGGCCGAAGCGATTGGCGATTTAGAAAGAATCGTTTAGCTAATTTTCGAAGAAGATGTGCGACAAACCGTTGCAACGAATTGGTGCAAGGTGACGCGTTTTGTTGCCTGATCGGCTCGGTTAGTCTAGGCCGAGTTCCCTCATCCGCCGCCACAAGGTTGAGCGACTCAGCCCCAGTGCCCTGGCTGCATCCGCTCTCTTCCAATGATGTTTTTCGAGCGCCTCCAGGAAGCGCATCGCCTCCGGGCCTCCCGCCTGCGGAAGAGGCGACCTTGTTTCGAGTGCGTCCGTTGAGGTCCCGATTGAGTCTCTTCGAGCCGCAACCATCCCACCAGAAGACTTCAGAATCTCCTCCGGCAGATCCTCCGGCAAAATTGTCTCCCTCTTGGCGACTGCTACGGCGTACTCGATCACATTGGCCAACTCACGAACGTTTCCCGGCCACGAGTAATCAAGAAGAAGGCGCAACGCCTGCGGCGAAAGGCGCCGTACCAGCCCGTGTTGCGAGGTGGTGCGGTTTAGGAAATGGGTGGCCAGGGGAGGAATATCCTCGCGGCGCACCCGTAGCGGCGGAACTTCGATGGGCACGACGCACAACCGGTAATAGAGGTCCTCGCGCAGCCGTCCCTGGCGCAGCGCCACGCGCAAATCGATGTTGGTGGCGGCGATAATGCGGGCCTGGGTAGTTCTTGTCGAGCTTTCGCCTACGCGTTCGTATTGGCGCTCTTGTAGAACACGCAGCAGTTTGACCTGTAGCTGGGTTGGCAGATCACCGATTTCGTCGAGGAAGAGAGTGCCGTGCGAGGCGAGTTCGAAGCGCCCGGTACGATCGCGCACCGCACCCGTAAATGCCCCGCGGACATGGCCGAACAGTTCCGACTCCAGCAGATCTGCGGGCAGTGCCGCACAGTTGACAGCAACAAATGGTCCGCCGCTGCGCGTTGAATTCTGGTGGATAGCGCGGGCGACCACTTCTTTGCCTGTGCCGCTTTCACCTGTGATGAGTACAGTCGCTTCACTATGCTGCAGGGCCTCCACCAGCCGGAAGATGCGTTGCATGGCCGACGAGCAGGCAACCGCACCGGAGCAGAAGATAGGTGCGTCGGGACATTCTTCCTCCTCATCCGCCGGCCGCAGCAGGATCAGATAGCGCACCAGCGGGTCGCAGATTCCTGAGTTGTCCGCAAGCAACGGAGCGGTTGTAATCGAGACCAGGCGCGGTCCGGAATTGCCGAACTTGAGCGTGGCACGCCAGCCTTCGCGCATTTGCTCGGCGAGCAGCGCCTGACGCAATTGGCCGGCGGGGCCAAAAAGATCGGTTCCCAGCAGTTCCTCAATAGGACGCCCCCGCAAGGCCGCTGCAACTCCATCACCCAGGAATTCGTTCAGGAGGTTCGAGACATGCACAATCCGAAATGAGGGATCGAGACAAATGAAGGCTCGGCCGACGGACGCCAGCGCGCGCGTAATCCCGTGCAGTGCGGCCTGTGTAAGAGGATTTACAAGCGGTTCGCACGCAAGTGCAGATTCCATTTCTACAATCAGAGCCATGCACCAAGATCCTTCCTGCCGAAGACAAAGCTCAGAACCGCTGATTCTAGACCCCGATTTGCGTGGATTCAGTGTCCGACAACACAAACCCGGCCGAAGCCAAACACAGGGTTCGTCTTCGTGGAGATCGGCGCCGGATGACTCGGAACCGTTGCGGCCCCAGCGCACTTCTACTTATGCAAATGCTTTTCTCTGCCGATCAACAGCATCATTCTCAGGTTGATGCTCAAGAACCGCCATAACTGCCAAGGAAGGAACGTTCGCATGAAGAGCGTGAAACGCGTTGGTTGCGTCGCGTACACATTGGTGTTGATTCCACCCGCCGTCATTTCATTCTTTCCGTTATTCAATACATCGACGCGCGCCATAGTTACTCCGGAATTGCTCGCCAACCCATGCGCAGATGCGCTTTATAAAGAAACATGTAGTGCAGAAGCAGCTTGATCCAATGTCCTGCCAATCCGATTTCCCCGGTTGTATATTTCAGGTCGCGGCCGTACTTGGGATAGCGATCGTAATCAGGCACGATGGGAAATACCGTCATCGAAGCCGCAGTGCCCTTGAACAAGCTTGCCCCCGAGGAGGCAACGCAGGCCGCCCCCAACTCAGCCATCGACGCGGCGTGGAGTGGACCCATCTTTCCCAAAACCTTATCCGCAATGCTGCGGGCAACCACCCTTCCGATAGTGGCGGAAGGCATGCCTGTGCGCGGCGCGGTCGCATAAATCGGCGTGCCGCTCGGGCTTGTATGCGGGCGTGAGATCGGGTGCGGTGGCGCAAATGCGATACCTGCGGCAAAGATGTTGTCATACGAAGGGCACTGATAGGTCCGGGGCCAGTCCGCCGCTTTCCAATCCTCATAAGGCCTCTGGGTGTAGTTGGCATCCACCTTCATGAATCCGTTGGGCGCGAACAGTTGAGCGGTGATATCTCCGCCTGAGCCGTCGAACGCCCGCAACCCTACGCCTGCGAAGGGCGGCAGCAGCATCGCCATGTCAAAGGTCAGCTCATGCTCCTCACCCGTCAGCGTCTCGTAAAACAGTCGTCCATGCTCCACCTTGCGCACATGCGCGCGGGTGATGGACCAAATATCTCGTTCTGCCAGAACTGACTCGGTGAAGATGTTGGTGGGCGTGATATATCCATTGCGGCGGATGAATGCGCCATCCATGCCGAAGTCGCCCAACTCATATTCATTGGTCAGGAAAATGACCTCGGCTTTGTCCCGTACGCCATGCTGCCGCAATTCGAATTCCAGGTTCACCACATACTCGAACGCTGCTCCCTGGCACGTACACATGCCGTGGCCGGTTCCGATCACAAAGCGGCAGCGTTCTCCTTGTTTCATTCGATCGACCAGCGCGAGGAACGTTTTGGCCGCTTCTACAGCGTGATCCGGCGTGCAGACCGATACGGTGTGTTTGCCCGGCCCCAGCCCTTCCGTAGCAGCAAAGTTCAGTTTGGGACCAGTCGCATTGATCAGATAGTCATAGGTAATCGGTTTGCGTTCCATCGTCTGTCCCGAACGCTTCTCTTCGACCACGACATACGGACTGGCGATGTCAGCGCTTCCTTCCGGATGAATCTCGATGGCGCGGGCCTGCTCAAAGCGGATACCCGCACGGCTGTACACAGGCGCCAGTGGGAACGAGACCTGCTGCTCCGTCATTAACCCCAGGCCCAGCCAGATATTGGAAGGAACCCAGTTGTAATAGGTCTGAGGAGAAACGACAACTACTTCGTGCGATCTGTCCAGCCACGTACGCAGATAGGAGGCTGCGGTATGACCAGCGATCCCGGCACCCAATACGACCACTCGCGACATGCTTTCGTCGTTTCTGGCACGGCTGCACTCGCCGCGAGGGATCCGGTTTGCTAGGGCCGAAGCGATTGCGACGCTGCTGCGTCCGCCAAGGAATGTTTTGCTGCAAAGTAGTCTGAGAGAGACACGCGTCTATTGTCAACATCTCTACGCCGACCGGATCAAGTTCGCGTCAGCTTGGTCAGGACGAACTGCTTGTTCTGACTGCCGGTTTGCGTTGCTTCTTTCGCGTCTCTCTTACAAAGTGGGCCATCGATCCTGAGAGTTTCTCCAGCACTACCGCCCATTCCTCGAGATGCTTCTCGCCGTCCTTCGTCAGCTTGTAAACACGACGTGCCGGACCCCCACCTCCTGTTTCCCACGCCGACTTCACGTTGCCGTTCTTTTCCAACTGCCGGAGAGTTCTGTACAGCGCTGCCTTGTCGATTTCGGCATCAGTGAGCGCATGTTCCTGCAGATCGGCGCAAAGATCGTAACCGCACGAGCGCACCTTTTTCTTCAGCAGAAGCAGCACGACCGGCTCAACGAAGCGGTATAGATTGCCCATCCCGCAGGAGCAAGGATATTTCCCGCCATGACGTGCACAGATTCTTCTTTGCATTAAGCTCTCCGTAGATGTCAGTAGTATATAGATGTTGATTACATCAAAACGAATACAATATACGTTAAAACACCCTGACCGAACTGTTCTGAATAAGCGAAATGTGACCTGCGTCATAGCCCACAAGATAGGCGATCATACACGCTCATATTTTGAGAGGCCTCGATTGAGACCTCAGCGGCACGGTTGCGAACGGTCGTGCGGCTCTCGTTCGCTGGCCCCCCGATTGAAACGCACGCGACCAGCGCGAATGCCAGCGGGGCAGTTTTGTGGAGAACCATGGATAAGAAGCGAGTACTCATTGTGGGAGGAGTCGCCGGCGGGGCGACCTGTGCCGCGCGTTTGCGGCGGCTGGATGAAGGCGCAGAGATTATTGTGCTTGAACGGGGACCGTACGTCTCGTTTGCCAACTGCGGCTTGCCCTACTACGTGGGCAATGTGATTAACGACGAAGCAAAGCTCCTGTTGGCCTCACCCGCATTGTTCCGGGAGCGCTTCAACATCGAAGTCAGGACGCTGAACGAAGTCAGCGGGATCGACCGCGAGGCCCGTACCATCGCTGTGCGCGATCTCGTCACAGGGCGAGAGTATTCCGAGCATTACGACGCGCTCGTGTTGTCTCCCGGTGCAGCCCCCATTCGCCCATCGTGGCCTGGAATCGATCTACCAGGAATCTTCACGCTGCGGTCCATTCCCGACAGCCGGGAGATTCGCGATTGGATCGAATCGAGAAGTCCTCGCAGAGCCGTAGTGGTCGGCGGAGGCTTCATCGGCTTGGAAATGGCGGAGAACCTCGCACATCGCGGTATTGCCGTTACGATCGTCGAGCTGGCCAACCAGTTGATGCCACCGCTCGATCCGGAAATGGCGGAGTACGCGCGGCAACAAATAGAGTCTCACGGAGCGGGCCTGCGCCTGGGCGATGGAGTGGCAGCGTTCGAGCAGTCTGGCAACGGGACCCTGATTGTGCATACACAGGGGGGAGCCCCGTTTGATGCGGATCTGATCGTTCTTGCGATCGGTGTGCGCCCTGAAACAACGCTTGCGCGTAATGCGGGTCTTGAAATCGGCCAGCGCGGCGGCATTCGTGTCGATAGTCAGCTACGCACAAGCGACCCGCGCATCTGGGCAATCGGAGATGCCGTCGAGATCAAAAACCTTCTCACGGGTCGGTGGGAGCTTGTTCCGCTCGCGGGACCGGCGAATCGCCAGGGACGCGTGGCTGCGGATGCGATCTGCGGGCGCGCTTCACATTTTGAAGGCGTCCAGGCCACTGCCGTCTGCGGCTTTTTCGGATTGACCGTGGCGCTTACGGGCGCAACGGAGAAAGCGCTCCGGAGCGCCGGCATCAAGGACTACCAAGCCGTTTATCTGCACCCCAATCAGCACGTCGGCTATTATCCCGGAGCGCAGGCCATCCACATGAAGCTCCTGTACCGCAAGTCGGATGGACGCGTGCTCGGCGCGCAGGCCGTAGGCGAATCGGGCGTGGAGCGCCGCATCGATGTGATTGCAACCGCAATCAAGCTGAAGGCCACCGTGTTTGATCTTGAAGACATGGAGTTGTGCTATGCGCCTCAGTATGGTGCCGCCAAAGACCCGGTGAATCTTGCCGGCATGATCGCCGCCAACGTGCTGCGCGGAGACGCAGAAATTGCACCATGGTCCGAACTAGGCTCATCTGATGCGTTCGTACTCGATGTTCGCGAACCGCAAGAGGTTCAGGCCGGTTCCATTCCCGGTTCGGTCAACATCCCTCTCGGCCAATTGCGCATGAGGTTGAACGAGCTGCCGCCATCCGGAGAGATATGGGTAACTTGCGGAGTTGGGCAGCGCGCCTACTACGCATGCCGCATCCTTGCTCAACATGGCTTTCTCGCGCGAAACCTTTCAGGAGGATACAGCACGTATCGTGTCCTGCACCCGGAAATAGAACAAGAGGCAGGTGCCCTGGCCGAAAATCTGGTTCTAATCGCATCGGCGGAGAAATGAAGATTAAAAAAGAAGAAGCCATACCTCAAGAGCACGACGGCGCCTCATCGGTAGCTCGAATAGCGGCACGCACGCAGTCATCCTGCTTTGCCTGCGGAGCCGACAACCCGCACGGGCTACGGCTACGCTTCGAAAAGAATCAAGCCGGAGAAATGACTGCCGAGTGGATTCCCTCGTCGTCCACGGAAGGATTTGACGGTATTGTGCATGGAGGCATTGTCAGCACTGTACTGGATGAGGCCATGGCCAAGGCCGTCGTTTCTGCTCAGTTGGAGGCGCTTACAGCGGAGCTTCGCGTCCGCTTCCGCCGGCACGTCGCCTCTCTAAGCAAGGTGCAAATTCGGGGATGGATCGAGAGCCGGAATAAGCGTGTGATCAAGACAGAAGCCGCGTTGATCGGAGCCGATGGGACAGAGCTCGCTCACGCGTGGGCGTCATTCCTGATGCTAAAGTAGCTAGCCCAGTCGCATCGCCATCATGCAAGTCAGTTCGAAACATCGGGCCTCCGCCTCCGTCTCGGCCATCGACGAGTGCAGGAAAGCATCGCGTTTGTTGTCTGCTTCATCCTGCGGGCGCTTGATCATGAATGCGCCCCGCATGATGAGTGGCGTAATCAGTGTTGTGAGCAGAACCACGGTGACCATAACGGCAACTTCCGGGCATTGAAGATACCCGTGCTCGCGCCCATTGCGGTCACAATCAACCCCACTTCACCGCGTGAAATCATCCCGCAGCCAACCCGACGGGCTTCATGCCGAATTCCATCATCCACGAATCGCTTTCGACCCGAAATCAGATGGTGGAATCATAAACTGGGTCCGAATTTGGCCGCTCGTCGAGTGCTCCCTTTTCTGGTTTACGCGCCGGAGTCTCCGAGCCCGAGTTGCGTGGTGCAATGACCTGCTCGATTGTCGGGTCACTTATCAGGCACAGTGCAAAATGTGAAGCTAGAGGCGAAACGTCGTCTATTGGAACCGAGACATACAGGTAGAGTTCCTGATCTTTGAGTGCTCCGAGCGAGAAGGCGGCCGGTGTTCTTAGTAAATGCCAATGTGCATTGGCGACAGAAGTACTCATTGAGACGCCGGGCAACTCGAGTTATTTAGGCCTCCTGAATTTACCCAGCGCACTCCGATGACCGCTCGGCATCCGCGCCACATCGCCAGCCGGCATGCGGTTTGACAGCGCGTTGGCGTCCTCATCCAGCGCCACTTGGACCAGAACTTGGGCATGCGTGTCGAAAACGTCCAGTTGAACCGATAAACGTATTGACTCGCCAGCCGGACAGCCAGGTAATCAAGAACTCGGGCAGAACGCAACCGCGCCGGAGAAGCAGTTTCGAAAGAACTAGTCAGGGAAACGAAAGGAGGCTTATGCCGAGCGCAATCATCGAAAAACAGGAAACCGGCGCCGTTGCCGCCGGAGGCGGCCCGCAAAAGCAGCAGGTCAGCGAAAAGATCGCAGGCACGGTCATGGAAAAGAAGGAAACTGGCTCTTTTGCCGCCGACCAGCGCGTCGGAAAGTATCTGACCTTCCTGCTGGGGCGCGAAGAGTTCGCAATCCGGGTCTTGAAAGTGAGAGAAATCATGGGCATTCAGGACATCACGGCAGTACCGCAGACGCCCGGATACGTCAAGGGCGTGATCAACCTTCGGGGCAAGGTGATCCCGGTGGTGGATCTGCGCCTGAAGTTCTGTTTGCCGGAAATGGAGTACACACAGCGGACCTGCATCATCGTAGTTCAGGTACAGAACGCAGGTGTTTCTCTGCAGACTGGAATCGTGGTAGATGAAGTTTCCGAGGTGCTGAATCTGGCCGCCAGCGACATCGAAGATACGCCGGACTTTGGAGAAGGCGCGGCTGCGGCCACCAGCTACCTGCTGGGCATGGCCAAGGTAAAAGGCAAAGTGAAAATCCTGCTCGACATCGATCGGGTGTTGAGCAGCCAGGAACTGCACGGGCTGGACGCCCTGGCGCAGGCGTAACCCGGAAAAGGAAAGAGGAGAGGACACCATGTTTGCACAAATGACGATCGGAAAGAAGTTGGGATTCAGCCTGGGCGCCCTAATGGTCCTAACGCTTGGCCTTGGCGCCAGCGCCTGGTATGCGATCAGCGGCCTTAGCGCGGAACTCGACACCGCCGTAAATAAGACGGCCGTGAAACTCGATAAGAGCAACGCCTTATCGAAACGCCTATATTCGATTTCTTCTGCGAACCGCGGCATCATGCTCGGCTACATGAACCACGACGACCAGTTCGTGGAAACGAATGTACGCGAAATAGAAGACGCCAAGAAGCGCGTCGGAGAACAGATAACCGAGATTCGTCCGCTCCTGCTGACGACTGACTCAAGGAATGCCCTTGATGGTATCGAGCGAAATTTCTCCGGATACGTAGGATTGCTCAACCAGTATCAAGAACTCGGCAAACAGGGCAAATACGCCGAAGCCCACACTCTCATGAAGGAGAAGATGGTTCCCAATGTCATCGACACGAATGAAAAGACCGATTCGATCATCGCAAAGAACCGCGAGTTTCTGACTGACTCGAAGAAGACCGCGGAATCGATCACTTCCAGCAGCCGCTGGCTGGTGTGCCTCGTCCTTGGTTTCACGTTGCTTATCGGCGTTTCCGTGGTGTTTGTTCTGCGGATGATTAACGCCAGCCTGCGAGGAGCGGTGAGCGAACTCGCTGAGGGTGCCGGCCAGGTGGCCAGCGCGGCAGGCCAGATTTCTTCGTCCAGCCAATCGCTGGCTCAGGGCGCTTCCGAGCAGGCAGCATCACTCGAAGAGACTTCGGCTTCGAGTGAGGAAATCAACTCCATGGCTCGCAAGAATGCCGAGAACTCGCAGGCCGCCAACGGATTGGTGACCCAATCGCAACAGAAGTTCAGCGAGACCAACCAGTCACTGGAATCCATGATAGTGGCCATGAGCGACATCAAGACCTCCAGCGACAAGGTCGCGAAGATCATCAAGGTGATCGATGAAATCGCCTTCCAGACCAACATCCTGGCGTTGAATGCTGCCGTCGAAGCGGCGCGCGCAGGCGAGGCGGGCATGGGCTTCGCGGTGGTAGCCGACGAGGTGCGAAATCTCGCGCAACGTTGCGCACAGGCGGCCAAGGACACGGCTGCCCTGATCGAGGAATCGATCATCAAGTCGAACGATGGCAAGACCAAGGTTGATCAGGTGGCGGTGGCTATCCGCGCCATTACCGAGGAATCGGCGAAGGTGAAGACGTTGGTGGACGAAGTCAGCCTGGGTAGCCAGGAGCAGACGCGCGGCATTGAGCAGGTCGCCAAGGCGCTGACGCAGATGGAGCAGGTAACACAGCAATCGGCAGCAAACGCCGAGGAGAGCGCTGCGGCCGCCGAGGAACTCACGGCGCAGGCTTCCACGCTGATGGAAGTGGTGCACCAGTTGAGCTCTATGGTTGGCGGGGGAGAAGCTAACGATCGCAACCATGGGACGCAAGTCGCGTGGCAAAATTCTTCTTCTCATCCGCTCGTGCACAAGACGGCGCCGAGGGGCCCCAAGGTTCACGCGTCCGCGTTTCAAACCCTCAAGCCTCTGGCCGACAAAGCCGATCCATTTCCCATGGAGGCGGACTTCAAGGCGATGGTGTAAGCAACCCAGGCAAAAAACGACTCTCCTATCAACTCGACACGGTTCCGTGCAGTTTCTCAGCAGCACGGAATCGCGCAGAGCGTCAACGAGGCACAAAAGGAAGATGCGCCCTTATGTCAATGGATCGGAAACCAGCAGGGACAACGGCAAACCTTAGCCAGCTCCTGGAAGAACTGGCCACCAAAGTCGTGTTAGGCGACACGGATGGTGAGCAGTGGTCTGCTTTATTGGAGGGTGTGCGCCGCGAAGCAGAAACGGCGGGACGGCCGACTGTCGCGCGAATCGCCGCCGAGGCGCTGGAGGCGCTTCCCGAGGCGACGGCCAACAGCCACGAAGCTGTCCTGTCAGAAAGCATCGTGCGTATGCAGCAGGCTCAGGCAAACGATGGAGCAGAGTCGGCCTCTCCCAGCGTGACCGACGAGCCCTCGGCGTCGTCCCTACCCGCTCCAGCGAGTGTTCCTCTTGGGGAAGACAAGGAATTGATCGGCGACTTCATTCTGGAATCCCGCGACCATTTGACACAGGTCGAAATTCAGATAATGACCCTCGAAAAGGATCCGAGTGACAGCGAGGCAATCAACACCGTTTTTCGTGCATTTCACACCATCAAGGGCCTTGCCGGTTTCATGGATCTCAACGACATTCGTGAGGTTGCGCACGAAACCGAAACGTTATTGGATCTCGCCCGCAACCACGAACTGCGGATTACTTCGGTGGTCGCCGATGTGGTGCTCGCCGCAGCCGATTTTCTAAAAATCTGGCTCAAGCGTCTGGAGACAATGCTCGCGGGCGGCGATGCGGGTGAGACACCGGAGAAGCTGGCCTTGCTGGAGAGCATTCGCCACGGAGCGCTCTGCAAACCTGATGTTGTAGTTGCAGTGACCGAGCCCGATGAGGAACCCGGCGATTCCGAAACTAAGCTCTCTGATAGACGAAAAGCATCTTCGCCTGAGTGGACCGGACCCGAACGGCGCAGCGGAGGCGGCGACCGGAGAACTGCGGCAGACGAGACACGCTCGGTTAAAGTGGACACCGCAAAACTTGACTTCCTGGTGGACATGGCGGGGGAGATGGTGATCGCCCAATCCATGGTCCAGCATCATCCGGAACTGGCAGCCCTGCACAGCCCGGCCGTCCTCCGAAGCCTGGCCCAGCTTGCGCGCATAACCGGCGACCTGCAGAAAACTGCCATGTCAATGCGCATGGTGCCGGTGGGCGGACTCTTTCAAAAAATGAGCCGCCTCGTGCGGGACCTGGCGCGCAAAGCGGGAAAACAGATTGATATGGAGGCGATCGGCGCGGAAACAGAACTGGATCGCAACGTGGTTGAGGAACTCGCGGACCCTTTGATGCACATGGTTCGCAACGCCGCCGATCACGGCCTGGAACTTCCCGAAGAACGCCGCGCCGCAGGCAAGGATCTCACAGGACGCATTCGCCTCCGCGCCAGTCATCAGGCAGGCCATATCGTCATTGAAGTCACCGATGACGGGCGCGGGTTGGATCGCGAGAAGATTCTGGGGAAAGCGAAACGCATGGGCCTCGTCGATGACGGGGCCGGCCTCTCCGACACTGAAGTTTTCAACCTCATCTTTCACCCCGGTTTTTCCACCGCGGAGAAAATCACTGACGTCTCCGGGCGCGGCGTTGGCATGGATGTAGTGAAGAAGCAGATCCAGAAACTGCGTGGGCGCGTCGACATCGAATCGGTGCCCGGAAAAGGATCGTCGTTCTTTCTGCGATTGCCTTTGACGCTTGCCATGATTGACGGACTGGTAGTCGGCGTGGGCCGCGAGCGATACGTGCTTCCGATCTTCTCGGTGCGCGAAATGCTGCGGCCCTCAGCCGAGATGGTATTCACAGTTGAAAACCGGCAGGAGATGGCGATGGTGCGCAATAGCTTGCTGCCGATCGTGCGCTTGTATAGGCGCTTCGGCGTGGCGCCGCGCTCGGAACTGGCGACCGAAAGTCTTTTGATCGTGGCTGAGGCCGCCGGCAAATCCTTCTGCCTGATGGTGGACGAATTGATCGGCAAGCAGGAAGTGGTCATCAAGAGTCTGGGTGAAACCCTGAAGGACATTCCCGGTGTCGCTGGCGGTGCCATCCTGGGCGATGGACGGGTCGGCCTGATTCTGGATCTTGAGGGGATCTTCCACGCGAGGGCCAAATGATAGATATAGCCGCGGCATCCGCGCTCGCGGAGACGCAAATCGTCTCCCAACCGTTGGCGCTTAAACCGAAGGAATTCGCAACCATCTCCGCTCTGGCGCGCGAAGAGTTCGGTCTGGAATTAGGCAAGGGCAAGGAACAGTTAGTGGCCGCGCGGGTGGGGAAGCTGATGCGGAAGCTCGGCTTCACCATATTTCGCGATTACTACCAGCATGTGCAAGGCGACCGCACGGGCGAAGCCCTGGTGGAGCTAATTGACGCGCTCACCACGAACCACACCAGCTTTTTCCGCGAACGGGCGCATTTCGACTTCCTGGTTCACAGAGTTTTCGCTGAACAGCAGGCACCCGGCCCCATCCGCATCTGGAGCGCTGCCAGTTCGACCGGCGAAGAGCCCTACACCATCGCACTCACAGCACGAGAGCACCTGGGAGTGCAAAGCCCAGTACTGCCTCGCATTTTGGCCACCGATATTTCCACTCGCGTGCTGGAAACCGCTCGCAAGGGAATATACAAAGCAAACCGCTTCGAGAACGGTCTTAGTCCTTGGCTACGGAAACACCTCCTGCGCGGGGAAGGTCGGTGGGAAGGCTGGTACCGGATGCGGCCCGAGATACTCGGAATGGTCGAATTTCGGCGCGTCAATCTTATTGAGCCGCTGCCGGATATTGGCCGTTTCACGCTGATCTTCTGCCGCAATGTGATGATTTATTTCAGCCGCGAGACACGGGAACAGCTGGTAAATCGCCTGGCCGCCTGTCTTGAGCCGGGTGGATATCTTTTCGTGGGCCACTCGGAGAGTCTCACCGGAATGCAACATGGCCTGCAGCAAATTCAGCCGGCGATTTATCAGAAGCGAGGCGGGAAAAAATGAGGCAGCTCGTGGTGGGGGTGGGAGACGGAGGAGTCAGCCGCGATCCAGATGTTCTCATCGTGACCTATGCCCTTGGATCCTGTGTCGCGGTGATGCTGCACGATCCCGTTACAAAGGTGAGCGGAATGGTGCATTACATGCTCCCCGAGTCGACAATGTCTAGCGATAGGTCTTCCGCCCGTCCGTGGATGTTCGCGGATACCGGCATCTCATGTCTTCTGCGTGCCACGCTCGACCAGGGAGCGGATAAGCGGCGGTTAGTGGTCTTCGCGGCTGGCGGCGCGCAGGTGATGAACGACACCGGCATGTTCAACATCGGCAAGCGCAACTGTCTGGCTCTGCGAAAGGCACTATGGAAATTCGGGCTGGTTCCTCATGCCGAGGAGACAGGCGGGACCGTCGCTAGAACGGTCCGTATGGAAGTTGGCACCGGCCGGGTGTGGCTGCAGACACCCGGCGATCAGCCAAAAGAAATGAATGCACGGCCATCGGCCACCCAACAAAGGCCGGAGGAAGGAGAAAAACGATGGCGCTGAACATCATGATCGTCGATGATTCGCCCGTGATGCGAGCCTTCATCCGTAAAGTCGTCGGCCTTACCGGGCTCGACGTAGGAGAGTACTGCGAAGCAGGGGACGGGGAAGAAGCGCTGAAGTCCCTCGGAGAGCGATGGGTGGATCTGGTCTTGACCGACATCAACATGCCCAACATGAACGGAGAAGAGTTTGTCCGGCACATGGAAAACGACGACCTGTTGCGATCCATTCCGGTGATTGTGGTCTCGACCGACTCCAGTCACAGCCGCGTTCAACAGATGCTCGCGCTCGGGGCCAGGGGATACGTAAGCAAACCATTTCTTCCCGGAGCGCTGCGCGACGAAGTCGAGAGGGCGCTGAGGGGGGCAAATGACTGAGCTGAACTTTGACCGGTTAATCTCTGAAACGGTCGATTCGGTGTTGGAGACAATGTTCTTCTCTGCAACCTGGGGTCCGGCGGACCCGGAGTTCGGCGGCGCAGTTCTGGAGTCTCGCTTGGCGTTCCACGGTCGTCCTTCCGGAACCTTTAACGTATGTGTTTCCGAGCCGTGCGCGAGACTTCTTGCCGGCGGTTTTCTCGGCGAAGACGAGGATAGCCTCACGGACTCGCAGACCGGTCAGGTGGTCTGCGAATTGGCTAACATGTTGTGCGGATCCTTGCTCAGTAAGCTGCAGAGCGACGAGAGTTTCGATCTTGCTTCTCCGGAACTGATTCCCTCCGGGAGAGAGATCGTCGCCGGTTCTGAGTTTGCTCCTGCCGCGCGGCAAAGCTATGAACTCGAAAAGGGCATCCTTACCGTCACGCTCCATCTGGAAGCGTCTGCATGACCTCCGAAACCAGAATCAGAGTTTTGATCGTGGACGATTCCGCCATCGTGCGCAAAGTGCTCACCGACGCTCTTTCGCGCGAAGCGGATATTGAGGTAGTGGGGACGGCTCCGGACCCCTTTGTTGCGCGCGACAAAATTCTTTCCTTGCAGCCGGATGTACTGACCTTGGATATCGAAATGCCGCGGATGGATGGCGTGACATTTCTCAAGAGGCTGATGCACTACCATCCGATGCCTGTGATCGTGATCAGTTCGCTGGGCACCGCATCCAGCCGTGCCGCCCTCGAGGCTCTTGAGGCAGGCGCCATCGATGTTCTCGCCAAGCCTGGCGGACCCCAATCAGTAGGCGACTTACGCTTAAGCCTCGCTTCCAAGATACGCGCGGCCAAGGTCGCCCGGGTAACGGCACCTCCTCCAATGGAAGCTGCGCCCATCGTCCGGCCCGCACGGATGCTGCAGGTGCAGCCGTTTCCTGCCTCAGCGGTGATCGCCATCGGCGCTTCCACCGGCGGAACCGAAGCGATTCAGAAAGTGCTCGTGGATCTCCCCGAGAATTGCCCCGGCATCGTCATCACGCAACATATTCCCGCCGTTTTCTCCCGCTCCTTCGCCAATCGTCTGAATGAAGTCAGCACCATTCGCGTCCGTGAGGCCGAAGACGGCGATCAGATCGAGCCAGGATTGGCTCTGGTGGCGCCCGGCAATTTTCACATGCTGCTCAAGCGTGCGGCCGCCGGATATCGCGTGGAAGTCAAGGACGGTCCCATGGTCTGTTTTCAGCGTCCGGCAGTAGATGTGCTCTTCCATTCCGTTGCGCAAGCGGCAGGATCGAACGCGACAGGCGTCATCCTCACCGGGATGGGTTCCGATGGTGCCCTTGGAATGTTGGCCATGAAAAAGGCAGGCGCTCGAACGATCGCTCAGGACGAAGCAACCTGCGTAGTCTTTGGAATGCCGAAAGAAGCAATCCTGCACGGCGGGGTCGACCGTGTGCTCCCTCTTTCAGCAATTCCCGGTGCGATTCTGTCTGAAGCCAGGCGTTAAAGCTCTGCTTATTGCACGCGGCTTGCTCGCTAGAACCAATCAGCCAGGCCACAGTTGAGATTGTTGCCAGCAGGATGTAGTTGGTCGGGAAGCAAGCGGAAGCCCAACGCTGTGCTTGTCATGTAAGGTTGAGGCAAAGGAGCGGTTTGATCTCAATCTATGCTCACCCGAATCAGAGTATGTCTCCTCCTGGCCCTGACCTCCGCCCCAAGCCTCTTCGGCGCCGATTTTCAAATGAAGGTGACCGACAAGAATTATCTCGATACTCAGGGTTTTAGCGTTTTTCTTTACGACAGCACGTACCATCCTGTTTTCGTAGACCAGAAGAACACGGCCATGGAGATGATTCTCCACGGCCAGCGCATCGCCACGAACGGCGACGTGCGCCTGATGCCGACACCCGAGCAGTGGGACCTGGTCGCGACTCTCAAAGGACGCCACGCCGATAAGGAGAACAACCGGCTCAGCGCCGACCTCGCGTTCCCGGCCTTCGATTTCAGTTACACGCTGGAAGTCGAAGCAGAACCAGGCGGCGTGAAGGTCAGCGTCAATCTCGACAAGCCACTGCCGCAGAAACTGGCCGGGCGGGCGGGGTTCAACCTGGAGTTCCTGCCTTCGATCTACATGGGGAAGGCTTACCTCGTAGACGGAACCAAAGCCGGTATCTTTCCGCGCACTCCGAACGATCCGATGGTCAAGGTGTTGCCGCTGGCGGATGAACCGAAAAAGGCTTACTACCTGGAAGACTGGGATAAGGCCAAGGGATACACGCAGCCGCTGCCGTTCGCTGAAGGCAAGAGCATCACCCTGGGGGTCGACGACGCGCTGGCCCGGGTCAACGTCGTGTCGGATACGGCAGACCTGATGCTGTTCGATGGACGCGACCGCGCGCAGAACGGCTGGTTCGTGTTGCGTTCGCTGATTCCTTCGGGCAAGACCACCGGCGCCATCGTGTGGCACATCCGGCCCGACGTGATTCCGAACTGGACGCGACCGCCGATGATCGCGCACAGCCAAGTCGGTTATGCACCGGGTTTCCAAAAGGTGGCGGTGCTCGAACTCGACCCGAAGTACAACGGCCCGAAGACGGCCAGAGTGCTGCGCCTGATGGAGGACGGATCTTACAAGCCGGTGTTCGAGGGCCCGATCACGCCTTCAACGCCCTGGCTCCGCTATGTCTATTCGAAATTCGACTTCACCCCCGTGAAGGACCCGGGCTTGTACGTAATCGAGTACGCGAACCAGCGTACCGCGCCCTTCCCCATCTCCAAGGACGCTTACGCGAACATCTGGCAGGACAGCTTGGACCATCACCTTGCGGAGCAGATGGATCACGTTTCCGTTCGCGAAGGCTACCGCGTGTGGCACGGCGCTTCGCATCTCGATGATGGCCGGATGGCGCCTGTGGTTGGGGAGCAATTCGACGGCTGGAATCAGGCTACGGCAACCGATGGGAAGTTCAAAGGTGGCGATCACATTCCTGGGATGAATGTGGGCGGCTGGTACGATGCCGGCGACTTCGACCTCGAAGAGCCAGCGCAACTCAGCGTGATTCAGAGTCTGGCCCTGGCGTATCGCGAATTCAATCTCAAGTACGACGAACTCACAGTGGATGAAGTCGGTCGTGAGGTCGAGATGCACCGTCCCGATGGCGTGCCGGATACGGTCGAGCAAGTCAAACACGGCGCACTGCTCATCCTGGCGCAGTTCCACAACATCGGCCACGCGATTCGCGGCACTCACGAACCAGATCTTCGCCAGTACACGCACCTGGGTGATGGAGCTTCGAAAACCGATGGTCGCATCTATGACCCAAAGCTTGGTCCGAACGAAGTGAAGGGCGACTACTCCGGTAAGCCCGACGACCGCTGGATCTTCACCACAAACAACCCGTATTTCCAGTGGAATGCAATCGCAGCGCTGGCTGCGTCGGCCGATGTGCTGAAAGGCTGGGACGACGCATTATCGAAAGACTGCCTCGAGACCGCGATCAAAGCATGGAACGACGAGAGGGCTCACCCAATGCCGAATCCGACGCGCAGTGGCCCAGGCGGAGCGGCTCCGGCCGGTGCTCCCGCCGGTGGCGTGCTGGCT
>NZ_JBARMD010000375.1:0-5613 GCF_049802275.1 Occallatibacter sp.
GGAACAACCCGCGTTTAGAGTACCGCAGTCCACGCATTTGCCGGAGTTCCGCCAGCGCGACGCGGTCTACCCAAGCAAATTGCAAGATTGGTGCAATCTTCCGGCAGGGAGCGCGTCAAAGGCTAGAGCGATTTAAAGAGAAAGATTGGCAATCTTGCGTATTGTTAGAGGCGCCCTTACACTGGAAAGCCGGGCCATGAATGGCCGCTCGTTGTGCTAGTCCGAGGATGTTATCCTAACAACGAGTTCACCGAGCTGATCGTACCGTAAGCGGTGCTTTTCGGCTTCGCTATGGCGGCGCGTTCGACTGAAAGGCTTTGTGCCATCCCCATTTGGCGTTCAGGAGTGTATGCCCGATAATCACGTTAAGCCCAAAGTTCTAGTAGTTGATGACGAACGCGTCATCGCCGATACGCTCGCGATGATCTTGAACCAGAGCGGCTTTCAGGCGAGAGCCGTGTACTCTGGCGAGGCAGCGCTCGAAACCGCTTCGAGCTATTCCCCCGACATGCTGATCGCCGATGTGATCATGGCCGATTTGAACGGCATTGACGCGGCCATCCAGATACGCGCTCTGCTTCCCAAAATCAAAATCCTGCTGTTCTCAGGGCAGGCTGCTACTGCCGATCTCCTCGAAAAGGCGCGGGCACAGGGCTATGAATTTGAGATTCTTGCCAAGCCCGTGCATCCGCAGGATCTTTTGACCCGGCTGCGCAGCTAATCCGGCTTTTCACTGATCAGGGCTTCATCTCATGGCGGCCTTCCATGGCTCGCGCCATGGTGACCTCGTCTGCATATTCAATGTCGCTGCCTGCAGGTACTCCCGTGGCAATCCGCGTGATGCGCACTTTGAATTCGCGCAGGGCGCCGGCCAGCCAGTTCGCCGTGGCTTCACCCTCGAGGGTAGGGCTGGTGGCAAGAATAACCTCATCGACCTCGCCACGCTCGACGCGCTGCATGAGAGTGCGGCCCCGCAGTTGATCCGGACCAATTCCATGGAGCGGTGAGAGTGTGCCGTGCAGTACGTGATAAACGCCGCTGTAGTGGCTTCGTTCCACGGCGTCAATGTTGGTCGGCTCCTCAACCACGCAGACTAGCCTTTGATTGCGAGTCGGGCTGGCGCAATAGGCACAGGGATCGATATCCGTAATGTTGTTGCAGATGGAACAAAGCCGCAGACTGGCCTTGAGCCCGCGCACTGCCTCGGCCAGTGCCGAAGCGTCTTCGTCACCGGAGCGCAGAATGTGGAAGGCGAAGCGCTGGGCAGTTTTGGTTCCCACCCCGGGAAGCTTCTTTAATTCGTCAATGAGCCGGGCCATGGGCTCGGCATAGCGTGCCACAGCGACTTCCTCCTATCGCAAAACCAGAGATATCTCGTTTCGAAGCCCAAAAAGCAAAGTCGGCGCGACCATCAGGGAGTGCCGACCTTCCAGAACACGCAACAGGCCTCGCCTTCTCTGGTTTTGCCGTTACACCGTACGATAGACGATTCCAACGAACATGTCGGGAGAGCCGCCGTGCAGCCAATTCGGATCGAGATCGGCGGTTGGCTTCTTTGCGACCACTTCTTGCTCACTGGCGCCGGATTGCTTGAGCGCAGCCACCTTGTCGCGTACCGCCGAAAGCATGTCGATGTAGCTCTTGAGTTCGGCCTTGTCGCCGAGTGGGCCGTGGCCGGGGATGATCTTTGTTTTTTCACCGGCGAGTGCTAAAGACTTCTGTGCTGCTGAAATAGTGCCGCCGATCGAGCCCCCGGTGCCTTCGTCGATGAAGGGGTATGTCTTGTTGAAGAAAATGTCGCCGCAATGCAGCACATCCGCATTCTGAAAGTGAACGTAAATGTCGGTATCGGTGTGGGCCGGATCATAGTGAACCAGCTCGACAGTGTCGCCATTGTGCTTGTGGCTCATTGTTGTGGCAAACGTAGTGCTGGGGAGAGCGCCCGCAGGATAGGCAGGAATCGACATGTGGAACAGCTTCATCTCTGCGGGCTCAGCCATGCGCGTCTTTGTTTTCTCGTGGGCTATCACATGGTATCCGGCCGCGTGCATGCCTTCGTTCCCGTCGACATGGTCAACATGCCAGTGGGTATTGACGAGCGCATGCGGCGCATCGGTGCTCACCGCGGCAATTGCTTCACGAATGTGAGGAACCGCCGTCGCAAAGCTCGAATCAATCAAGATGATGCCGTCTTTGCCGGATTGAACCGCCATGTTGCCGCCTGCGCCCTGCAGCAGCCAGATGTTGTCGTAAAGTTTCGTAGTCTTGATCGGCGTTGTGGCGCCGGCCGCGCGCATTTGCGCAAGCCGGTCTGTCGGCGCAGCCGGCTGCGCGGCCTGGGAAAAGACCCAGCGCGGTGCAAGCGATGCTGCGCCGGTCGCCATCCCGAGACGCAGAAAACTTCTGCGATTGATCTCAAACGTCATCGTGACCCCCAAAGACAGAACGTCGACTCAAATGAAAATCTACCTTAGCGCGGGACAGATCGGGTTTAGCTAAGCCCGGGGATATCGAGATTCAGTCCGCCAAGTGCGCCTTTTACGCTCGATTGAATCGCCTCATCCGCCTTATGCCCGGCATCGTTGACTGCACCGACAATGAGCGATTCAAGCATCTCGACATCTGGATTCGAACCGCTGAGGCTGATCACAGCCGAAGGATCGATCTTGATCCTGATCAATTCTTTCTTGCCGTTCATGGTGGCCGTGACCGCGCCGCCGCCGCTCGAGCCTTCCACTACCGTTTGCGCGAGTCTGCGTTGCATGTCCTCTTGCATCTTATTGGCCTGGGAGAGCATTTCGGCCATCTTAAGGGGATTGATCATCGCGGCCTCCTCAGCCCTATTTGGTGCGCAGGTCAACCACACTGCGCACTTCAGCGTTAAAAAGTTCCTTCGCGCGCTGCACCATCGGGTGCTCGAGCGCCGCTTGCTGAATGCTGCCCTCGACCGGCGCACTCACCGAAGATGTAGATGCGACGCCTTCTCCGGGGATGACCATAAACCGAGCGGGCCCTCCCAGACGCTGCAATTCCTGCTTGAAGATTTTCTCCGCAGCTGCATTCACGGTAAGCGAAAGCATCTTCTTGCCCATGCCGGGGACCTCAACCCTCAAGCTGGTTGCTTCCAGCGTGAAGCGGGCCGTTGAAAGAAGCGTCGAAGCGGAAGCGTGTCCGGCCTCGGCCAGCGCGGCGATGATGGCTCGCTGCACAGACTCGGCAGAAGGGCTATCCGCGCGTTTTGCAGCACTGTTCAGCGCTGCGCTTTCAACAGCAGCAGATTCATGGGAGGAGCCGTTCGCAAAGGGCTCTGCAAACCCAGCCTGCGGCCTGGACGACTGTGGAGTGGCTGGTGCGGGTGCAGCGGGTGGGAGAGCGATGATCGGAGCAATTTCGATTGGAGCAACGATTACAGCGCTGCTTTCAATCCTGGGCACGGTCGGCTGCATCACGGGTTGTGAACCAGACGAGAATCCAAACGGCGACCGCGGTGGCGCCACACTCCTGGGCGATGAGGTGGTCGGTGAAGAAGGCCGTGAGGGTGACGGCGCAGACCGCGGAGCCGACGATCCGCCGCTGCGAACAGGCGCTCCGCTCGCCACTCCGCTGAGTAACTCCTCCAGCGGTAGCAATCGCTGGGCATGCACCAGCTTCATCATCCCTAGCTCAAGATGAAAGCGCTGTTCCTGCCGGTAATTGAGATCGTCGAAGGTCCTGAGCATGATCTGCAGATTGCGCGTAATCTCCTCTTCGCCGAAGAGTAACGCGGTGCGTGCAGCACGGGCGCGTTCATCGGCGGAGATCTGCAGGAGTTCTGTCTGCTCGCCGCCCAGCTTCGCCATCAACGCGTTCCGCAGGTAGCGAACCATCTGCCTAGCCAGCGATTGCGGACTATGCCCAGCGTTGAGCAAATCATTCAGCTGCGTCATCAGAGGAGCGCTTTCACCGGCGGCGACCGCCTCCAGCAGGTGTTCGAAGACCGTATTGGGCACCGAGCCCATCAGTTCGCGAATCTGCGCAGTGGAGAGCACTGGCCGGTTTTTCGCATCGCACGGTGCGGATGCAATGGCCTGGTCCATGATTGAAAGCGCGTCGCGCATTGATCCGTCGCCTGCCTCGGCCAGCAGCGCCAGGGCGCCTTCTTCGGCTTCCACTTCCTCCAGCCCCGCAATCATCTTGAGCTGCGCACGAATATCGTCGAACTTGACGGCGTGAAAGCTGAAATGCTGACAACGTGAGCGGATGGTCTGCGGGATGTTTTCCGGTTCCGTCGTCGCCATCATGAAGATGATGTGCGGCGGCGGCTCTTCCAGAGTCTTCAGCAGCGCATTGAAGGCTGCCTCGGTGATCTGGTGCGCTTCATCGAGGATGTAGATCTTGTAGCGGTCCCGGGCGGGTGCGTAACGGGCTGCATCGCGCAGTTCGCGGATCTCGTCGATTCCCCGGTTGGTGGCCGCGTCTATCTCGATCACATCCACAGCATTCCCTTGACGAATTTCGACGCAGGAATCGCACACGCCGCAAGGCTCCGGCGTAGGACGCTGCGCGGAGCCGATCTCGGTTCGGCAGTTCAGCGCCTGGGCCAGGATGCGCGCGATGGTGGTTTTGCCAATACCGCGATGGCCCGAAAAAATATAGCCGTGCGCGATGCGGTTCTGCGTCAGCGCGTTCAGCAGCGTGCGCGTGACGTGATCCTGGCCGGCGACGTCGGCAAATCGTTGCGGACGATACTTGCGAGCCAGAACCTGATACCCCATGCGAAAAATCTCCCCGTTTGCTCTGCGATTTTCCTTCAAGCGCTAGGTTGGATTGTATCGTTCCGAGCTACGGCGTTTATAGCGAGGGACTTCATATGACTCGAAGTTCACGGATCCTTGGGGCGTGCTTCCGTTAAACCTTCAAGAATCCTCACTATGGGCTTGACGACCGCTCAGCGGAGGAACAAAATCTCAGAATCAAGTGATCGTAAGTGATCGCACGTCGGTCACTCAGATCAAGTGTGCAAGTCTCACTCTAGCCTTGTAGCTGCAGCTGTCAAAACTGTCAGGGACCCAAACGTCAATTCGTGCGGTTCCCCTCGAGGCACGAACTACCAGAGCTACCAGCGCTCTTCGAACCGCGATTTCCAAAGCTCTGCTGGCTTTCCATGAAGAAAACCGAATCAATGCAGTGCAAGCTGGTTATGACTTTTTCAAGCTAAGCACGTACGTCTTCAGCAAGGCCGGCATTGTTCGCGTCACCGCCAGTTGTGGTACGGGGAAGCGCTTCAGGACCGTACCTGAATTTCCTTAGCGCAAGTTTACCCTTCGGTAGCGGACCTACCCCCAGGAGATCGCTTATGACCTTACTCGATTCAGTCACGAATGTTTTGAAACAGTACACAGGCGGCTCGACTCCCAACCCCGAGAACGCAACAGAGCACTTCGATCAAGTCGCACAAACCACCTCGCCGAACGCGATTGCAGACGGACTTTCCGCGATGTTCAAGTCGGACCAGACTCCTGCCTTCGGCAGCATGATAGGCAACCTGTTCAGCCAGTCGAATGGCGAGCAGAAAGCCGGCATGCTCAATCAACTGATTGCGTCTGTAGGACCGGGCACCGTGGCGCAGATGGC
>NZ_JBARMD010000376.1:0-12387 GCF_049802275.1 Occallatibacter sp.
GCCGCTGGCACCTCCCGGGCCTGCGGGTGCAGTTCCTGGCGGCGCGCCGACCGAAGCGACGGACACATTTGTTCACAAGAGCGGAGTGCCGCCGCCGGACACCGACACCATCACGACGACGGGTGGAACGCCGACGCCCCACGTCCAGCAGGTCGCGACCAAGAAGCCACCAAAGGTCAAAGGCGAGAAGAAGCCCGGATTCATGGGACGCATGGGCCACTTCTTCCGGCGGCTGTTTGGAGCGGAATAGGCCGCCGCTACCGGTCTTTCTTCCATTCATCGATGCCGTAGACTGCCTGGCCATATTCGAGGATCGTTACCAGGCAAACCCCACCGACGATATTGCCCGATACTGCCGGAATGAACCACTGGGGGAATGCGATCCACGGAGCCTGGTGGGTCATGATGGTGACGAAAATTTCGCCCGATGAAGCAATGCAGTGTGCGAAGTCTCCGAGGCCAACGACATAAGTGAGCATCCAGATCACCATTACAGATCCGGTGACGGAGTGCGATGCGGAGACGAGCCATGCGGCAAGCGCAATAATCCAACCGGCGATGACGCCGGACCAGAAGACAGTTGTGGAGGGATGGGCGAGAGCTTTTGCACCGAGCGTGCCCATGGTGCTGACGAATGCGGGGTCGAGTGCAGTCGTGCGCGATGCGAGCAATGCAAAGCAGAATGCTCCGAGAACATTGGTTGGAAGCACAACGGCCCAGAGGCGCATGGTGTTCCAGAACTGGCGTTTCTCGGTGAGCACGAGTGCCACGGGATAGAGCGTGTTCTCAGTGAAGAGCTGCGAGCGGCCGATGATAACGACGATGAATCCCAGCGGATAGAACATGCGGGAGATGACGCGTGCGTGGTCCGAAGCTCCGAGCAACGCAAGTGCGATCGCTGTTCCCAGTGCCGATAGTCCCATGAAAGCGCCGGCGCCGAATCCGGACAGGGCCAGCGCAATGGAAGTGCGGGCGAGTTCCTGGCGAGCGTTGGCCGCAACTTGTTCGTAGATGTCTTCGGCTGAGGGGCGCTCCAGGTCTTTCTGCTGGCTTCCCGTCGAAGGCTCCTGCACTGCGGGCTCGCGCGTTTCTTGAGTTGGCATTGGTAACTTTCAGGTGATGCTCCGACTACAGTCCGTCTACGCATAGATGCAGAATGCAGTTGAAAGGACTTCGGCACTCGAATTTGAGGAACATTGACTACCCTCAGATCGTAACCATGAGATAACGACTCTCCTACCAGACAGGAGCGAGATCAATGAACCCAAATCGAGTGGGCCGCGAGTCGGAGAGGACTTCGTTACGTATGGCTACCGAGGCCTCCAATATTCCGACGTGGGTGCGTGCGTTTGTCATGGTCGGCGGCCTTCTGATGGTGCTCGGCGGCGTAATAGCGCTGGCACGGCCTTCAATTTTGATTTCGCCAACCGATCAGATCACGGGTGGAGTCCACATCTACGCCGGATATTTTGCAGTGCGGAACGTGGCTCTTGGATTGTTTCTGCCGTTGATGCTGTTCCTGCAAGTGCGCCGCGTACTCGGAAGCCTGATGGTGCTAGTTGGCATGATTCAAATGCTCGATGTAATCATGGATTGCATCGAGGGGCGATGGGCGATTGTGCCAGGAGTGGTCCTGCTCGGCCTCCTCTATTTCTTCGGCGCAGCGCGTGTCTTAGGCGCGCCCTTCTGGAGCCGCGAATCCTGGGTTTAGATTGGGATCTGAGAACTAGAGCTCACGTGCGCGTTCGATGGCTCGAATTACGGCCTGCGCCTTGTTGAGAGATTCCTGATGCTCTAGCTCGGGCACTGAATCTGCGACGATGCCGGCTCCAGCCTGCACGTATCCTTTGCCGCCCGTGGTGAGCAGTGATCGGATCGCGATACAGGAGTCGAGGTTGCCGGAAAAGTCGGCGTAGAGCACGGCTCCGCCGTAGGTGCCGCGGCGGGAAGGCTCAAGCTCTTCGATGATTTCCATAGCGCGAACTTTGGGCGCGCCGGAGAGCGTGCCGGCGGGGAAGCAGGCGCGCAGGGCGTCAACAGCGGTGAGTTCCGGCTTCAGTTTGCCCTCAATGGTGCTCACGATGTGCATCACGTGGCTATAGCGCTCGACGAACATCAGACGATCGACCTTGACGCTGCCGAAGTCGCTGACGCGACCAACATCGTTGCGTCCGAGATCGACGAGCATCACATGTTCGGCGCGCTCCTTGTCGTCGTGCATCATTTCGTTTTCGAGGCGAAGGTCTTCGGTCTCGTTTGCGCCGCGCGGGCGAGTGCCGGCGATCGGGCGGTATTCGACTTTGCGATCATGCACGCGAACGAGTAGCTCTGGCGATGAGCCTGCCAACTCAATGCAGTCGGACGGCTTTGACTTTTTCGCTGAGCCCAGCGGACCGTCTGGGGTGAAGCGCAGAAAATACATATATGGGCTGGGGTTCACCGTGCGCAGCGAGCGATAGACCTGGAAAGTGTCCATGCCTGTCGTCACATCGAGCCGCTGCGATAGCACTGCCTGAAAAATGTCGCCCGCCGCGATGTATTCTTTCGTGCGCCCGACGGCGGCAAGAAAATTTCTCTTACTGGTACGGCGCTTCACTTCGACAGGCTTTGCACTTCGTGCCTGCGGCAGCTTCGGGAGGGGCTTCGCCAGGCGCTTTTCGAGCGCTGCCAGTCGTCTTACCGCCTTCGCATAAGCTTCATCGGGTTTGGCGAGCGTGACGTTGGCAGTGGCGACCATCCAGATCTGCTTTCGCACGTGATCGAAGGCCAGCACTTCGTCGAAGAAGAGCAGGCAGGCGTCGGGAACACCGAGCTCATCCTTTGCTCGGTTGGGCAGGCGCTCGATTTGGCGAACTGCGTCGTAAGCGAAGAAGCCCACGGCGCCGGCGGTGAAGGGAGGCAATCCTGCGATGCGCGCTGGTTTGTGTCCGCTTAGCGCTTCACGCAGCACATGAAAAATGTCACCTTCAATGCGCGTGGTGCGCCCCGCTTCCGTTATGTCGATCTGCTCGCCGCGGGCGACAATGCGCTTGTACGGATTAAGTCCGATGAAGGTGTATCGTCCCACCTGTTCGCCGCCCTCGACCGACTCAAGCAGAAAGCATTCGCGTTCTTGCCACGCCGCGCGCAGAAAGGCCGACACTGGAGTTTCGAGATCGGCTGTAAGCGTGCGGTAGACGGGGACGAGCGTGTGCTTTTTGGCGAGCGCCAAAAACTCCTTGCGGCTGGGTTGGATGAGACTCGATGCGGGCTTCACAGCATCCAGTGTAATTGCATTGCGCAGTAGGATTCGATTGCAGCAACGCGGCCTTGGCCGCAGAGATTCGTGTCATTCGCGTAAGCATCGTGAAATCCGTGGCTGATTCCCCGCGAGGAAGACTCGCTTCTCAGGGCCTGAGGCACCGGCTGAATGTTGCGCGTAGATTCGCGATGTCGCGAACGATACTCGTTATCGAATAAAAGCAAGTGAGATTGGATTGTTTCTGGAGCCTTGCGATCTGAGTGAATGGCGACGGAATTACTGTACTTGCTGGGCGCGATGCGATTCAAGCCAGCGAACGATTTCGATAGGCGGAAGGGCACGGCTGAAGAGAAATCCCTGGACTCCATCGCAGCCCTTTTCACGCAGAATTCTGTATTGTTCCTCGGTCTCAACTCCCTCGGCAATGACTTCCATTTCGAGTTCGTGACCCATTTCGATGATCTTCTCCACCATCACCAGGTCTGCGTGATGATCGTGCATGTGCCGCACAAACGTCTTGTCGATCTTCAGTTCGATCGCGGGAACGTTCTGCAACTGCTTCATCATGGAGTAGCCAGTGCCGAAATCGTCGATGGAGAGTTGGAAGTTCCGCATCCGCAAGCGAGTGAGGACGTCAAGGGCAAGAGAAAACTCCATCAGGCCCGACTCTGTAATCTCAAGAACAATGCGCTCGGCGGGGAAATCATATTTGCGCGCGAGGTTCACGAGGATATCGGGGAACTTCAGATCGCGCAGAGAACTGACGGAAATATTGATGGCAAGCCGAGGCAGGTGGCTGTTTGACGCCGAAAATTGCTTAACTTCGTTTAGAGCGCGTTCGGCGGTAATCCAGCAAAACCGGTCCATGAGCCCCAGGGCTTCAATTCTGTGGATGAAATTGTCGGGGAAGATAAGCCCGAGTTCTGGATGCTCCCAACGAGACAGCGCTTCAACGCCTGTGACGATGCCAGTGGCGATATTGATCTGCGGCTGATAGTAGATCACGAACTGGTCATGGTCGAAGGCGCGTCGCAAATCCTCGTCGGGAATCGCAATTCTCTGCTCGTTTTGTGGGTAGGCCGGCTTTTCGGGGGCGACATTGGCGCCGAGCAATTCCTGTAACTGAGTAATGGGAAAGGGCTTTTGGAGGTGCCCAACCACACAGAGGCCCAGGGACTGAGCCAGTTTCTTGGCTGTTTCGATAACGCGGATGTTAATTCCGCTCATTAAGACGATGCGCGCCCTGCAGTTCCGTTCCCCCAGCAGACGAAGGATTTCGATCCCATCCATCTCCGGCATTACGAGATCGAGCAGGATAAGGCTGGTGTCCGACCCAATTCGTCCGAAAAAGTCCTCGGGTGTGCGGGTTACATCGCACTGTAAGCCCATTGCCTTGGCCAAGGCGGAGACAATTTCGCCGACGACCCGGTCATCGTCAATCAACACGATTCTGTCTCCAGATGACATCGGTTCTCCCGGTGTTGAGGCGAAAACGGCTTCCGGCGCAAGCGCTACCGGGTAGTTGTGGTTGGAATAGGCCATTGGCTCAAACTGAGTCTAGCTCAAGTGGTTACCGATGATGACCTCGTCCAACAACATCCTCATTACCAACGTTGTAGGGCATAGCTATCTTATCGTTAGTGGCCTACATCCAAGAGTCTATATGCAAGACAGAAACACTACTCGCACCCAGAAAATCAAAGAAGCTTTTGTATCTGGGCTTGTAATTCCAACCTGCTCAACCTGAATTGCAGGCTCGAGGGCGGCATCTCCGATCTCAAATTCCACGCAGTACCTAGGGGTTCCCAGGCTGGTTCTCACCGGCTTGACGGGGCTGTGTTGGAGGCCTAGACTCACATGGGTTTGGGCGATTGTTGGGGATTTCAGAGCCCGGACGAAAGCCTCAGGGGAATCCTGGAGCGATTGAACAGAAGATATACCCCGTGACAGGGGAAATCGTGCTGCGTCTATAAGTTGGCTCGTGAAAGGGCCTCAGGCCTTTCCGCAGCAGGCGAAAGACTTGGAGATGGTATGGCACTAGCAACAATGACATTGGACCAGGAGATTAACCCCTGGGAAGCGCAAAGCGCGCGGTTCGATTTTGCAGCACGCAAGCTCAATTTAGATGAAGGGCTCTGGAAGCTGTTGCGGACACCCGCGCGCGAAATTATCGTTCACTTTCCTGTGACCATGGACGATGGTCGCATCGAGATCTTTACCGGATTCCGGGTTCAGCATTCGATTGCACGCGGCCCTGGAAAAGGCGGCATTCGCTATGCCCCTGAGGTCACTCTTGACGAAGTACGCGCATTGGCGAGTTGGATGACGTGGAAGTGCGCGGTCGTGAACATTCCGTTTGGCGGAGCCAAGGGCGGAGTGATCTGCGATCCCAAAAAGATGAGCCAGGGCGAACTGGAGCGCATGACGCGCCGGTACACCTCGGAGATCATCGATTTCATCGGTCCGGAAAAAGATGTGCCTGCGCCGGACGTAAACACCAACGAACAGACGATGGCCTGGATCATGGATACCTACTCCATGCATGTCGGCCACACCGTAACCAGCGTTGTAACCGGCAAGCCGCTCAACATCGGTGGTTCGCGGGGCCGCGTGGAGGCAACCGGCCGCGGCGTGATGATGGTGTGCGATGAGAGCCTTCGCTATTTGAACCTGCCCATCGACGGCTGTCGCGTAGTGATCCAGGGCTTTGGAAACGTGGGATCAAATGCGGCACGGCTGATGATGGAGCACGGCTACAAGATCGTTGGCATCGCGGAAAAAGACGGCGGACTGTTTAATCCGAACGGCATCGACATTCATCAGTTGGTCGAATATAAGTACCGAAATGCGACGCTGCTTGGCTTCCGCGGTGCTGAGGCCATGCCCAGTGAGGAATTGATCGTCTCTGATTGCGATGTGCTCATTCCGGCGGCTACCGAGAACGTGATCACGAGCCGCAACGCTGAGAAGATCAAGGCCCGCATTGTGGTGGAAGGCGCCAACGGCCCGACGACCGCAGTGGCAGATGAGATTCTTGCTGACAAGCGCATCTTCGTTGTGCCCGACATTCTGGCGAATGCCGGCGGTGTTACGGCAAGCTACTTTGAGTGGGTTCAGGACCGGCAGGGTTACTTCTGGAAAGAAGCCATCGTCAATGAGCAGTTGGAGCAGATTCTGCGCGACAGCTTTGATGACGTGGTGCGTTACGCCGAAGCCCATAATGTGAACAACCGGATCGCGGCCTACATGCTTGCCATCGACCGCGTTGCGTTTACGATCAAGCAGCGCGGAATCTACGCGTAGTCGTCGGGTTGAATCGTTTGTGGAATGTGGATGGGCCGCTTCGGCGGCCCGTTCTATTTTGGCGCTAATCTGCCGCGGCGAGTTCAGGTGCGCCGACAAAATCGCACACCAGCACCGTCAGGTCGTCGTCCTGAGTCTTTGCCCAATGCTTCACTGTGGCAATGAGGTGATCGACAGCTTCAGTGGGCGTCATGCTCGCGCTGGATTTCAGTTCCTCGGCAAGGGATTCTTCTCCAAAGAGCTTACCTTCAGCGTCGCGCGCTTCGACGAGGCCATCGGTGTAAAGCAACAGGCGATCTCCCGATCTCAGCGTCACAGACTTGCTCTCGTAGTTCGCATTTGGAACTGCAGCCAGCAACATTCCATTTTCCACGATCTCCGTAATTGCTCCATCCCGCAGCAGAAGCATGGCAGGATGACCGGCTGCCGCATAGTGCAGCGTTCGCGCCTGCGCATCGAGGTACACGTACGCGGCGGTTACATACTGCCCCTGCGTATTGCCGCAGAGTGCGGTGTTCATTCCAGCCAGCAAAGCCGCTGGATGAGCCGTCTGCGCGCGCTGAGAAATGGCTGCCATCTTTACCATCGAAGCAATAAGCGCAGCAGGAATCCCGTGTCCTGAGACGTCGGCGATGAGAAGACCCGCGTGCTGGTCGTCGGCGAGCAGGAAGTCGTAGAGATCTCCAGCCACCGAAGTCATCGGCACGTATTTCGCTGCCACCTTGAATGCCGCGGAATCCGGAAATGCAGCGGGAAGAATCGAAAGCTGCATGCGGCGCGCCAGGCTGAGTTCTTGCTGAATTTCGTCCAGTTCCTTATCGCGTTGCAGGGTGCGGCGCGCAGCCACGTATCCGAGACACGCGAGCAGTATGGCGAAACCATATGGCTCGATGTGAGAGGGAGCGGAAATGTTGTCGGAAATGGAAGGCACGATAAAGCAAAAGAGGCCCAACCCGATAACTCGAGAGTCGCGATCATGCACCATTCGACGAAACCAGTGCACAGCAACAGCGATGAGCGCAACAGCAATCACGCTGTTGTTGATCTCGCGAAATGCCGCATGGGTCCCAAAAATCAAGGACGACGAAGAAAGACCCAGAAAGAGAATTACGAACAAGGGCGTGACAATTTTTCCGGGCTTGCCGAGAAACCCTGCGAAATGAAAAAAGAGAAATGCTGGCACTGGAACGATGTAATCCACCGCGGCAGCCAGCCGATGGAAGAATTCGCTGGGTGGTATTGAGAGGTGAAGCAGATCGGAGTTGATCCAGAGTCGAATCCCGTAGAGGTGCGCAAACCATGCAAGGGACAACAGCATGCCATCCACCCTGCGACGGATCACGCAAAGACCGATCAATATGATCGTGACGGTGTTGAACGCCGCGCCCAGGAACAGGAATGGTTCATCGTGATGAAAAGCGCGCAGCACCTCGCTGGCGGTGAGTTGTGAATCGAACGCGAGCATCGACCCTCATGGTAAATGATGGTTGAACTTATACTGGTCTCAATGGAAAAGCGCAGTGCAGGACTGTTGATGTTTCGGCGAAGGGGCAGCGAACTGGAAGTCTTTCTGGTGCATCCAGGTGGGCCTTTCTGGGCTAAGAAGGACGCGGGATCGTGGATGGTTCCCAAAGGGGAATACGTTGACGGCGAGCTTCCGCTGGGTGCGGCAAGGCGCGAGTTTCAGGAGGAGACCGGATTCGAAGCGAAAGGCGAATTTATCGATCTGGGCTCTGTGAAGCAGGCCAGTGGGAAGTTGGTCAGAGCCTGGGCGTTTGAAGGCGATTGCGATCCGCAAAAACTGATCAGCAATTTTTGCACGATTGAGTGGCCGCCACGGTCAGGACGCATGATCGAGATTCCGGAAGTGGATCGTGGCGCGTGGTATTCATTGTCCGCGGCACGATCGGCCATATTGAAGAGTCAGCAGCCATTTGTCGATGTCCTTGCGACAAAGCTGCAGATTATCCAAGTCGTTAAGTAAATGTTGAATCAATCGATGGGCCCCACGTGGTTTTCGAGGGCCCGCCGTTTGAGAGGCCCGCGTGACGCGGTCTATAGTTGTAGTGGTCCCTCCTTTGCTCCAGGTCGCAGGTACAAAAGTTTTGGGATCAGCAAACGAGCAGTTCCGTTTGAAGTGATCTTCGGAAAGACTTACAGCGAACCAGCTGATTTTGAAAAACGTTACAAGGTTAATGACACGACAGTGAATCTCCCCAACTCCATCACGCTCAGCAGGATCGCCATGATCCCGCTCCTGTTGTGGATCCTGTCGCCGCATTTTCCTTTGCAGGGGCCGAATGGCGAACAGGAGATTCTGGCTTCAGTTCTGTTCGTGCTGGCATCGATCACTGACGGGCTCGACGGATACCTGGCGCGCAAGCGGGCGCAGATCACCACGATGGGCATGCTGCTGGACCCGATCGCCGACAAGATCATGGTGACGGGCGCGTTGATCGCACTGGTGGCGTACAACCCCCACGTGGTTAAGGTGTGGATCGTAGTGGTCATCATTGCACGCGAGTTCCTGATCTCGGGGCTGCGCTCCATTGCATCGAGCGAGGGTTTTACGATCCAGGCCAGCGAACTGGGCAAGCTCAAAACGGTGGTGCAGATTGTCTGCGTTGTTTCTGCCGTGCTGGCGCATCGCTGGTACGAGTGGAAATTCGGCTTGCTGGTAATTCCTGTCGAATGGATCGCTATTGCGGCGATTTACTTTACGGTGCTGGTGTCGACCGTCTCCGCAATCGACTACTTCGTGGCGTTCTGGAAGCAGATCGATCATGCGTCGAAGGACCGCCGCAAGTCGTATGTGCTGACGCGGGAGAAGGGCGCCGGAACGCAAGGCGCGAATTAGAAAAACGAGACTCGCGCTGGGACGGTGCCTGTCCTGAGCAACTCGGCATCGTCCTCTATCCCTACCTTTGAACTAGAAAACCGGGGGGTGCCCACCCATACTCTGGGAGCAAAGCCCTGAGCGGTAAGGACTTACGGCGGCGACTCACCGCTAAAGTCTTCCTGACAAAGACTTTAGCCCCAGAGTCGTCTGGGGAAAGGACTTACGGGGAGGGGGCAAGGTTCTTGTCGGGCACACAGGAAATTTCTCTGGTTTGGTCGCGGCGGTGGCCGGTGCCGGATCTTGAATCTATTGTGCGCCGCGAGAGAGAAATAGACTGCAAACCGGCTTGAGGGTTTTGGCGTTCTGATTCAGCGATTTAGTCGAAATCGAGGGCGCGGGGGCTTGACGGCTTGCGGGTGGGAAGCGAGAAGCAGATCCTCCAGCTTCGCTGCGCTCCGCCCCGGATGATGGGGCATGCTGGGAGGCGTGGTTTCCCGCCAATGACGCGGTGAAGCTGCGTCATGGATGGCACCCGAAGTATAACCACATGACGCTTTCTTCGCGGTCTGCGGCCACGTCCAGACTCTGTCGCGGCGGGTTGAATGACTTGCTTTCCCACCCATGACTTCGTCATGGATGGGGCACCCTGGGGGGGGGGCGTGGGCGAAAAGCAAAAGCAGATCCTTCAGGTTTCTTACCCCGCTCTATTGCGGGTTTTGCGGCATTGGCTGCAACGAATCCGGGAGATCGATTTCCTGGGTTTGTGGCCGGACTCTTATCTGTTGGCCGCGGGCCAAATATGGCTTGATCGTGTCGGCGTTTGCCCAATCCAGTTTCCAGCCGTTTTCAATGGCGACAATCGTGTAGTCTCCCGGAGGAATGCGGCGGAAGTTGAACGTTCCGTCGGAATCGCTTTGGTTGGGCCTGGCACGATCTCCAGTTTGCTGAGCACCGGTTGGGACCAGGAGAACGAAGACGCCAGAGGCCGGAACTCCATTTCGCTTGACGATGCCGTTCAGGATCGCGCTCGATCGGCGGACGACGATATTCAGTTGGACGGGCTCACCGCCGACCGTCAGCAGATGACCGCGCACTTGAGCACCCTTTGCGATCAGGCGCGCAATCGGAAATGAACTCACACCCACGGTGTAAACACCCGCCTGCAGAGATTGCATGGTGAAGGTTCCGTCGGGGTTTACCTGGGTAGCCGGGCTGGGATTGCCATCTTTCGATTCGAGCCAAACGACTGAGCTTTTGGGCAGAGGCTCTCCGTCTTCAACCTGAATGGTTCCGTTGACCGTTGGATCTGGATCAGCGGATGTGGTTGTGAGGGCAGATGCGCTTGCATCAGCATTGACAATCATGTGCCGACCAGGGTCTCCGTTCTGTCCGGGAAAGCTGAACGTATATTGCCCGGCAGGAAGCTCGATGTCGGCGGTGTACGGGCCGTGGGGATCCTCCCTGGTGAAATTAACTTGCGTCGGAAGGGACTCCGAAGTTCCAAAGATACTTGTGCTGACCTGAGGAGGTGAGAAGGCGGGTTGACCGTTGTCGTCCCTTGCGGGAATCGGCACAGAAAGGTGTATTCCAGGAACTGGATGCAACGTAAGGTTCAACGATACCTGTTCGCCGGCGGCAACGGCGATGGACTCAGCTTCGCCGGGATCCGTCGCGCCGGGGTAGCATGTGGGCGCGTAGACCACGTCCAGTCTTGCCAGGCCGCTTGCAGCGGTTGAAGGCATCCCGGGGAATGACCGCTTGGGTTGCGCATACCAGGGCGTTCCAATGACACAAACGACATACTTGCCGGGTGGCAGACTGCCGAGTTCGAAGTTGCCCATGGAGTCGGCGTTATCTCCCTTGATCGCGAGCATTCTGCCCGTACCGCCATTGGTGTCTTTTTGAAACAGCTTGACCTGGGCGGAGGGTACCGGGTCTCCCGAGTCTTCCTGGACGGTTCCGAAGATGCGCCCTTGCGGCGCAAGCTGGAAGAGAAGGCCGGTTGATACGAGCCCATCTCCAGTGACGATTGCGGTGTTGATGCCGCCGTCGTGCTGTTCATATGCGGAGGGAACGTATCCCCTGCGAGAAGCTACGAGATCGTATTTGCCGTTGGCAACGTCGGAGAACTGGAATCTGCCGGCTCTGTTGGTGAGTGTCTCCGCCACTGTTTTTCTGTTACTGCTTTGCAACACCGTGACTGACGTGTTCTCGAGCGGCTCGCCGGTTTTCGCGCTGACGACGATTCCGCTGATCTCGTGGTGCGCGCTGGTGGCAGGCGTCTGCGCAAACATCCAGGCGACCGACAGGGATGTGAACACGAGCACGGTCATCCGACACGCGGGTCTCACGGATTTGGCTCCTCGGCTTCGGATTTTCCGAAATCGACTCGTACCGATGTTGTCGCACCAGCTTCAACGGTCACGCTCTTTCCTTGCGCCATGAGGTTGGCAAGTTCAGCGGGGTCGACGTTGTTGAGGTCTCTGAATCTGCTGAGAGCAACGACATGGTAGAGGCCTGGCGCTAGATTCTCAAAATGCGCATTTCCATTAGGGCCCCAAATTTGAGCTTGCGGGAACCCTGAAAGCCGCGGTCCGGCAGGAACGACGTAGACCGTTGGAATGTTTGAGAACTTGCCCGAAACCGGGCCCGGATTTTGTCTGTCTGCATTCGGAGTGTTAACTGTGCAATCGATCATGCCTCCGTCGTTGCGGATGGTTACTTCGATTGGCTGAACTGTGTTGCCGGGGCCAATGATCAGCGGCTCGCGAGTGAGATCGGTGGAACCGCTGCTGATTGTGCTGATGTAGCCGCCTTGCACCCAGGGAACCTGTACCCAATAGCGACCCGGAGTGACGCCCATTGCTTCGAAATGACCGGGCGCCTCCTCTTCTGAATGGCGAAGGCCGACTCCGCCGCCACCGGAACCTTCCAGGCTGCGTTCAACGGGTATCAACTCAAGTTGAAGGCCCGGATCGGCCTCGTTTATCTGCTGCTCGTTGCG
>NZ_JBARMD010000377.1:0-12299 GCF_049802275.1 Occallatibacter sp.
CAATCAAGGGAATTAAACCCCACGAGTGGATCATCCGCTTCGCATTCGGCGGAACAGTCTGCGTTATCGCAGGATTGATCGCGAAGCGATTCGGCCCCGTCATCGGCGGCTTCTTTCTCGCCTTCCCGGCAATCTTCCCCGCCAGCGCAAGCCTCGTCGAAGCCCATGAGGAACAGCACAAAGCCCGCGCCGGCTTCGACGGAACCAATCGCGGCCGCATCATCGCCGCCATCGACGCCTTCGGCACCGCCATGGGTTGCATCGGCCTCGCCGGATTTGCCCTTGTCTTCTGGGTCCGGTTGCCCCGCACCAGCCCCTTCGTGGTCTTCCCGCTCGCCACACTCGTCTGGCTCACCGTCTCCGTAGGAGTCTGGCTGCTCCGCAAGAAACACATCCTGCGCCCGTAGATCAGGATCGACCAGAACGGGACACTCCCGCCAAGCCACCCCTGGAACTGGTTGCATATATGCCGCTTTGAAAGGGCTCGGCTTCAGCCGTGCCGCGAAAGGCGCATAGATAGCGGGCTCTAGCCCCTGAGAATGTTTTGCGATTGCCCAAAGCCATGTATGCAACCCGCTCTAGTGCGCTGCCGCCTCGTTGTAGTACCCGGAGTTTGTCCGCACCGTCACGCCCGGCTTGTTCACCACGATGCTCAGATCGTGATACTCATCCGCGTGCTCCGCCACCGGCGGATCAAACGAGATCCGATAAAACGCGCTCGCATCCTCGACGCACTGGTTGATCTGTCCGACCAGATCATTATCCGGACCGAGGATGCGTCCGCCGGTTTGCGTCACCAATACTTTCAGTGCAAGATCCCCAAATTCCGCGTCGCGATAGGTCTTCACAGGACTCAAAAATGCTTTGTAATAAAGCGCGTTTGGGGTTGCTCCAGTGGCAGGCGCCACGCTGTAGACCATAATCCGCGCCTCTCGCAAAACCCTCGACAACTCGATGACGTTGTCAAAATTCCGCCGCTGCTCCTTTTCGGAGTATCCATTCGCGGGCCGATTCAGCATCGGCCAACCGGGCCCCACCCAGATCAATAACTTTCTGCCCGGCTTCCTCGCCTCGTTTTGAGCGATATTATCCATAGCTCTCGCCGAGCGTTGAAAGCGCTCTACGTAGCCGTCTCCGCCCATCGCCGGGTTGATCATGCTCACGCTTCCTTTGATCCCCTCCACGACCGTCGCAATCGCATTTCCATCCGTCGAAGGCCGAGGCTGGAACCGGATGCCCACATCGCTCAACACAATCAGTGTCACCGGCTGCTTTAGCTTCCCCCCATTCTGGCGGAGAAAGTCGCCAATCTGTCCACGCACGAAAGACACCTGCTGAAAAGGCAGGTTCAGCGTATCCATCAGCAGGATCACTTCGACCGGCGGATCAGGCCTCACGCCCGCATCGCTGAATGCGCTGAACGACAACACCTTTCGCGGCTGGTTATTGTCGACAATTTTAAAATCCCAGGGCTGCAGTCCCGTCACCGGGCTTCCCTCGCTATCCTCCACCACCACGTCCAGCTTGATTCTGCCCTCGGGAATCACCAGGCTCTTCGCCTTGGGTGCCGGCCGCTCCGTCAGCACAGGACCGTCGCTCCCTTGCTGCTGGCCCGCCTGCGCTCCAGTCGCCGGGCTCGACTGCCCAACCGCACCAGCACTAAAGCCCTGAAGCGCGATGAACAACGCAACCGCAACCCAGCTTAAAGCCGCAAGTCTGAATTTCCCTGAGTCTCTGTGGCCCACGAATTCTCCCGCATCGTAACTGCACATTTTTCTATGCATCACTCTAACTCTAAGACGATTCCAGGCAGGTGACAGGCTGCACACAATCGTGTTCGTCATCCGCAGGCAAATACCAGCAGTGGATCACTTAACATGGATCTCTGTCAGGAGCCACCCCATGGTCACCCTTGAACTCACTCGGCAGCAACGCACCGACGCCATCGCTTCCATGCAGCGCTACTTCGAAGAAAACCTCGATCCCATCGGCGACATGCCCGCCGGCCTCCTCCTGAATTTCATCCTCGAAGAGATCGGCCCCGTCCTCTACAACCAGGCCATCGCCGACGCACAGACCCGTCTCACGCAGCGCGTCGCCGACCTCAACGGTGAACTCTACGCCGACGAGTTTCAGCACTGGCCCCGCGCCGACGCCAAGCGCAAATCCCGCCGCTGACACCAATAGCACTGTCATTTCGACCGACTGTAACGGAGTGAAGGAAGTGGAGAAACCTGCAGTTGCTTTTCCGCCTGATGCGCAGGCTCCCCCTTGTCAAAACTGATAAATTCAAAGAAAGACCTCTATCCCAATTCCCTGCTTCGCACGTGCGCAAAACATAGAAAGAATCCATGAATCAAGGCATCGAAGACGTTCGCATCCAATGGACCAAGGTAGTCCTTCCCCCGGTATTCCTCGAAGAGGAACGCCCCACCAGCGATGAAGCCGTTGCCACCATCTTCAATGCCCGCCTCGCCATCTCCCGCATCCTCGCTCATCGCGACCCGCGCCTCCTCGTCCTCGTCGGCCCATGCTCCATCCACGACACCACCGCCGCCGTTGAATACGCTGCGTTGCTTAAATCCGCAATCGCCGAATTCTCCGCTGACCTCCACATCGTCATGCGCGTCTACTTTGAGAAGCCCCGCACCACCGTCGGCTGGAAGGGACTCATCAACGATCCGCATCTCGACGGCTCCTACAAGATCAACGACGGCCTCCGTCTCTCGCGCCACCTTCTCCTCGACCTCGCCGAGATGGGCGTCCCCTCCGGCACCGAATTCCTCGACATGATCTCCCCCCAGTACATCGCTGGCCTCGTCAGTTGGGGAGCCATCGGCGCCCGCACCACCGAAAGCCAGGTCCACCGCCAGCTCGTCTCCGGCGTCTCCTGCCCTGTCGGATTCAAGAACGCCACCTCGGGCGACATCCAGGTCGCCATCGACGCCCTCCTCTCCGCGTCAAACTCCCACACCTTCCTCGGCCACACCAAGTACGGCCAGTCGGCAATCTTCGTCACCACCGGCAATCGCGAAACCCACATCATCCTCCGGGGCGGCCGCAAGACGGTCAACTACACCGCGGAATCCGTTGCGCAAACCTCCGAGGAAATGGAAAAAGCCGGCCTCCAGCCGCGCATCATGATCGACTGCAGCCACGCCAACAGCAACAAGGACCATCTGCGCCAGCCCATCGTCTGCCGCGATGTTGCCGCCCAGGTCGCCGCCGGCAACCGCAACATCATCGGCGTCATGCTTGAGAGCAACCTGGTCGCTGGCGCTCAAAAGCTTGTTCCCGGCAAGCCTCCGGTTCACGGGCAAAGCATCACCGACGCATGCATCGACTGGAACCAGACCTATCCGCTGCTGAAAGAACTCGCTGCAGCCGCGCGCACCCGTCGTTCTCCCGCCTAGGTCGCATTCCCGCTATTCACCACCGGTCAATTACTTGCAGGCCACCCTTTTCCGAACCTTGACATCCTATGTTTCATACCGGACATAGCAGGTTTCGTTCTTCCGTCGAAATCTACTCTGCCGAAGCTCTAGAAGCTGGCCAGTGGAGGCGCTTCCCTCCAAGAAGCTGATGCCCCGGAAATGGCATCCTCCCCAGTGTTGAACAAGGAGGATTCATGATCAGCCCAGCTTCCGATCCCGGCACCATGCAGGAAATCCAGGACATCCTCCGCCGCAACCAGGAGCTCGTCATAGCCGGTCAGTTTGCGGCCATGGTGATGCACGAGATTAATGGCCCGCTCGAAGCGGTCCACAACCTCAACTATCTCATTCAACAAGAAGCAGATAACGTCTCCCATGTTCGCGTCTACAGCAACATGCTTGAGGAGCAGTTAGCCACCCTCACCAAGCTTTCCCGCCAGACGCTCAGCCTTTACCGGTCTCCCGAAACCCGGGAGTCCGTTGCCATCTCCACGCTGGCTGAAGCGGCGTTGCGCGTGCATCAGAGGAAGATCTCTATTAAACGAATCATCCTTCGCAAACAACTCAAGGCAGACGTCACCGCTGAAGTTCACGCCGGTGACATGCTCCAGGTGTTTTCCAACCTCATCTCCAATGCGGTCGACGCCCTGCCTGAAAACGGAACCTTGTGTGTTCGAGTGGGGCGTTGCGCAGAAGAGGCGAGCGTCACCTTTGCCGATAACGGGCCCGGCATTCCGGCCCCGATTCTTCCCAGGATCTTCGAGCCTTTCTTCACCACCAAAAAGGAGCGAGGCACCGGCCTGGGCCTTGCAATCTCCAAATCCATCATCGAAAAGCATCATGGACGCATCAGAAGCCGCTCCACCACCCGCCCCTCCCGCAACGGCACAACCTTCCGCATCTCCATCCCTTTGTCCGCCAAAGTGATCTAACTTACATAAAAATCGGAAGTTATGTGCGGTATTGAACATTCTTACGTGGGGTAACGAGCATATAGTTTCCCCAGCAAGCGATAGGCCTCGTGTTTTTTGAGCGCAACTCTTCCCGCCCCGTTGGTGGAATCCCTTGCGACTGTCGCAAAGGATGTCCGCAAAATGGCCGCCGAACGATCAAATCTGATCATTAATGCCCTTCCGGCTGAGCTGAAATCGTCTCTGCTCGCCCGCCTGCAACCCGTCGACTTGCCCGTCGGAACAGTACTTTTCAACCCGGGCCAGCCACCCCCGTTCGCCCACTTCATGACCTCCGGCATATCTTCCGTCGTTACCTTCATGTCCGACGGCATCGGAGCCGAAGTCGGGGTAATCGGCCGTGAAGGTCTCGTTGAAGCGATCAACCTCCTCGGACCCGCCCCTGCCCCGACCACGGCCTTCATTCAAAGTGAAGGAACAGCCCTGCGCATGCCCTTCGCTGATCTGCGGCAGCTTTTCTTCTCGCAGGCGCCGCTTGCTCGACGTATTCTGGAATGTGTACAGAGCCAGGGCTTCATTTTGAGCCAGCTCGCAGCCTGCCATGGCCTCCACGAGATCGAAGAACGCCTCGCCCGCTGGTTGCTGATGGTACGGGACCGCCTTGAATCAGATCATTTTGAACTGACCCAGGAGTTTCTGGCGGAAATGCTGGGTGCCCGCCGCACCAGCGTCACCCTCGCCGCGGGAACCCTGCAGCGCAGCGGCCTCATCCGGTACAGCCGGGGACGCATACAGGTCATCGATCGCCCAGGCTTGGAAAGCGCCGCATGCGAGTGCTACCCCATCGTCCGCGATCTCGTTACAAGCCTCTATTCCGCAGAATAGCTTGATGCGCAACCATAAGGTTGCGCATCAAGCTGCTAGTGCCTATCAGTCCCGGTTCAGGCGTTCCCCATCACAATCGTATGCGGACTCATCGGAATCGGGTGCGCCTTCACGTCCCTGAATCCCGCCTCATCGTACATCGAGCGAAGTTCGCTGAAGGGATACGCATCGCCCGCTGCCGTGGTGGTGAGCATCGTCATCGCAAATCCGGCCGACATCGGTGGCGATACCCGATCCTCGTTCGGCATAAATTCGAGCGTCGCAGCCCTGCCGCCCGGTTTCAGAGAAGAATGAACCTTCTTCAACAGTCCCACGCATGTCGGCTTGTCAAAATGATGCAGAAAGTTTGTCAGCAACACTGCATCATAAGGGCCGCCAAAATCCACTTCGAACGCGCTTCCCGGCAGCATGTTGTAGCGGTCGTGCACGCCGGCCTTTTCGGCGTTCTTCAACGCCACGCGCAGCACCGGAGCCCAGTCCAGACCCGTCACCTTTGCCTGCTTGTTCTGCTTGGCAATCTCGATCCCGAAAAGTCCATGCCCGGCGGCAATGTCCAACACGTGCATCGGCCCTTCGTGCCCTTCCAGCACCACAGCGCCCAACGGCCCCGCCATCGGACCCATCATCGGCGCCATGTTCTCCGCAAACTCCACCCACAGAGGATTCTCCGGCTCCACGCTGCCCTCACCCGGAAGGTGCGTTCGCCCGGCGCGCACCACATCTGCAAGCCCGGTAAGTCCTTGAATCAGTTCCGGACGGCTCATAAAGTGCGCCACCGAAGCCATGCACGCAGGCGACGTCGGATCAAGAAATGCAGCGCTGTTTGGAGTGTGCTTGTAGGAATTCCCTTCCTTTATCAGCAAACCGTTGATCACCAGAAAATCACAAAGAATCCGAATGCCGCGCTCCGAGGCCTGCGCGTGCTTCGCAATCGAAGCCACATCGCCCGGTCCTTGTCCTACTGCTCTGAAGATGTCCAGATCGATAGCGGCCTTCAGTGCTGCCGTTCGTTGTACCGCCTGTACCATATCGAAAACGATGCCTGGATTCAGTGGTGATTCCGCATGATTCCCGTTCTGCATAGTCGACCTCCGATGATTTTTAGCTTGCTCGAGGAAAGTCGATTCAAAAGGGGAAAACGACCTTGCCAGCCCGTGCAGGCTCGCCGAGTGTATCACCCGAAATCTCTCTCAGGAAAGGTTTTTGCTGCTCGACCAAACCCGCGGATTCAAACAACCGTCTAGGACACCAGGGGAGACGCGTATGGGAAACCGGCACGCAGTGCTTTCACTATCCACTCTGCTATCCCTCGTTCTATGTTTTCCGCTCTCCGCACAGAAGAATCAGCAACAACCCGGCCAGCAACCATCCAACCTGCAGCAATCCGTTCCAGCTCCGACTCTTCGCGTTACCTCATCTCTTGTCTTCCTCGATGTCACCGTGCTCGACAAGAAGGGACATCCAGTCGTCACCGGCCTCACCAAAGATGACTTCACCATTACCGAGGACAAGAAACCCCAGCGAATCTTTTCGTTTGAGCCGCCCGAGGTTCACACCATCAACGCAAGATCCTCCGACGGAAACCCGGAGGGCAAAGCCCCGGTCACTATCCTCGTTCTCGATCTGCTCGATTCGAGCTTCGAAGATTTCGCTTACATCCGCTACTCAACGCGAAAATTTCTTCTTGCCCAACCTGAACAACTGACCTCGCCTGCGGAAATGCTGGTAGTGGGAAATCAGTCGCTCGATATGCTGCAGGGCTATACGCGCACCCGGGCCGATCTTCTCTATGCACTCGATCACCTCCCTGCCGCTCTTCCCTACAAGCACATGAGTGGGTCCTTCTTCTGGGAGCGATTCGCGCAATCCATCGATGCCCTTCAGCAGATTGCTCTGCAGAACCGGGGCATTCCCGGCCGTAAAAACATCATATGGATCGGGCATGGGGGCCCCAACCTCTACCTTGAAACCATCGCCTTTCCTGCTACGATGGCGGAAAAGCTGAGGGAGTACGTCCATCTGACAACAAATATGCTGGTCGACTCGCGTATCAGCCTCTTTGTCATCTATCCCGGCCTCTCGGTGGGCGAGGTCGGCTTTTCCTTGAGCGCTGAGCAGGCGCAAATGATCATCGGCGACAACGACCCGTTCAGCGGGGACATTAATTTCGGCTTGTTTTCCAACGAAACCGGCGGCCGGCTCTTTTACAACCGAAACGACGTGGATGCCGAGATCAAGCGCTCCGAGCAACTCGGCGCCATCTACTACACCCTCACCTATCAGCCGGACTACGTCGATCCCGACGGCAAATTCCGCCGCGTGCGCGTCTCCTTGCGCGACCCCTCTCTCCATGCCGTCACAAAGGCCGGTTACTACGCACCCGACGCCAAGGCCATCATCAATGTGCAGCAGCAGCAGATGATCAAGCTTGCCGACGCCATCCACGCTGCAATTCCTTTCAACTCGCTCTCCCTGAGCCTGGGCAACGTTGTTCGCCATCCTGACTCCAGAACAGCCGAGTTCACCGTCTTTCTGCATTCCATAAATCTCGATTTCCTGCCCACAGAAGACGGCAAGGATAGCGTCCCCCTAGTCATCGCCGCCGCCAGCCTCAGCAATGACCGCAATGTCCTGGCTTCGCGCGTTCAACACACCACACTTACTACCGCCAGTCAGGACCTGACGAGGCTCCCGATCGTAGCCTCTCACTTCCAGCTCGTCGTCCCCTTCCCAAAGAGAACTCGAACAATTCGCATTGCTATCGAAGACCAGAACGGCGGTCGCATCGGAACCGCCGAACTCGATCGCACGTTGATCGACGCAGCACCAGAAGCGCCCACTCCGGCGCCTCAACTCATGCCAACCACTCCCCTCCCCGCTGCCGCGCAAAACCAGAATTGACTGGCTGAGCCGCCCGCCTCAGCCGAAACTGCATCAGCTGTTGCTTATCCCATAACCATGGCAGCCCATCCGATTCTCCTTGTTCACGCACTCGCCGATTGCTATGCTTACCGCCTCAGGAGGTCCCGCATGTCTGAAGCGAACAAGGAATTGGTGCGGCGATGGTTTGAAGAAGTCTGGAACCAGCAGAGCGAAGCGGCAATCGATGAGATGTACGCACCGGGAGGCAAAGCCTACGGATTCCCCGAGCCGAACTCCGTTCTGGTCGGACCCGAAAGCTTCAAAAGCGTACACCGCGTGTTCCTGGGTGCCTTTCCCGACCTTCGGTTCACGTTGCGGGAGATTGTTGCGGAAGGTGACAGAGTCGCGGTCGCCTGGACTGCAACCATGACCCACCTCGGCGAGCATCTCGGATTCGCGCCCACCCTGAAGAAGGAAACTCTCGATGGCTCGTCCTTCCTGACCGTAAGTGGCAGCCAGATTCAGGACGGAAGGAATTACATGGAGTTGCAGGCACTGATTCTGCGCCTGAAAGAGAGCTCCCCGGCCAGCATCGCGAAAGAAGAAGAAGCGTCCTTCGCATAAATCGCCGGTCGTTACCGGCACGCTTGCAATGGCAGCGGCCTTGGCGCTACCCGTTTGCTCGTTCGCCAACGTTTGCCGTCTCTCATTGCCATCAGCGACCCACGCCCTCTTGATCAGGGTAAGTCTTTCCATCGCCCACCCGTTATCATGTTCCCAGCGCGGGACGAGGCCCAGGTTTGTCCGATCCCACAATCTTCATATCGGCGGGCGAGGCTAGCGGCGAGCACTACGGTGCATTGCTGATTGAAGAGCTGCGTGTCCAGCTTGCCGAACAAGGCCAGCAAGCCAGCTTTGTCGGCATGGGTGGTTCGCGCATGGTCGAAGCAGGCCTTTACCCCGTCGTCAACTCTGAAGACATGGCGGTCATGGGCATCACCGAGGTTGTTCAACACCTGCCCCGCATTTACCGCGAGTACCGCAAACTCAAAGGCGCAATCCAGACGCGCCGCCCCGATATCGCCATCCTCATCGACTTCCCCGACATCCATTTCCGCCTGGCCCGAGAGTTTCACCGCCTCAATATCCCCGTCATCTTCTTCGTCAGCCCCCAGCTCTGGGCCTGGAAAAAGCAGCGCATCAAGCTCGTGCAGAAGTACGTCGACAAGATGCTGGTGATTTTCCCCTTTGAGGAGTCTTTCTATCGCGAGCGCGGGGTGGAAGCCGAGTTTGTCGGCCATCCGCTGGCCGACCTCCCCCAGCCCGAGATCTCCCGTACCCAGTTTGCCCGCGAAAGCGGACTGAATCCTTCCCGCTCCTGGATCGGCCTGTTGCCCGGCAGCCGCGCCAGGGAGATTGGTGATAATCTCCCCCAAATGCTCGCCGCCGCCCGCATCCTCACGCTTCGTGGACCTCGGGGCGGCGGTTCGCGCAAGGAATTCGAATTCATCATCCCTCTCGCTCCCACCCTCAACGTTTCCCAGCGCAAGATGCTCGCAGGACTCGTGAAACATCACGGCGACGGCCTTCCCGTAAAGATGGTTGAAGATGCTCGCGCCGCGTTGATGCATGCTCGCGCTTCCGTGGTCGCCAGCGGAACTGCCACTGTCGAAGCGGCTCTGATCGGCAACCCATTCATCGTGGTTTACCGGGTCTCGCCCCTCACCTATGAAATCGCCCGGCACGTGGTTAAAGTCCCTTTCGTCGCCATGGCTAACCTGATCGCCGGCAAATTGGTGGTTCCAGAGCTCATTCAAGCTGCATTCACTGCGGCCAATATCGTCCGCCAAATCGAGCCCCTGCTACCCGACGGGCCACCTCGCGAGTCCATGATGAAAGAGCTGGCCCGCATTCGAAGCCTGCTGACACCGCGCCCGACCGGCTTCGGGAACGAGGTGGAAACAGCTATCAGCCGGGTAGCAAGCATCACTATCAGGGAGTTGGGCGCCGCGTTGCAGGTCTCGGAATCCGACAGTCCTGAATTGGCACGACGGCGCGAATGACATCGAAACTAGCCGGGAACGGGAAGAAAATGCGTCTAATACTGGGAATGCTGAAACTCAAATCGTTCGTCCGCAGATCCGTGGCAACCTCCAATTTTGGGCTGGTGACCGCTTTGGGACCCTTGGCTGCGATCTTGATTCTTGGCGCCGTTTTTTTGGCGTCGCACCCTCTCGTCGCGCAGCGGCCGGAACGCGCCACGCTCGATATCACGGGTTACGTGATCGATGCCGAGATCGACACCACGACTCATCATCTCGCCGCCAAGGCAACCGTCACCTTCACAGCGCCGGATAACTCCGAAATGATCAGCTTCGGATTCCATCCCGCCTTGAAGGTCAGCAAAATCACAGATGACTCCGGCAAGGTGCTGACTGGCGAGCGATCGGCCGACGGCACGATCCGGGTCACTCCCGCCGCCCCCCTGGCTGCCGGCAAGCCCGCTCATTGGACATTCACTTACGACGGCACCCTTACAGGAGCCGAAGACGGCCCCATCGAAGGCCTGAAACTTGCCGCCGTCCAGGAACCCATAACTTATTTGCTCTACCCCGCGCGCTGGTTTCCGACCACCGGCTTCATGACCGACCGCTTCACCGCCGAAATCCACATTCGCGTGCCTCAGGGCATGAAGGTCCTCTCCAGTGGAGCGCAGGGCGCACCCCATCCCGCCAAGCTCGCCGACGGTAAGCCCGCCGACCAGTTTGATTTCAACTGGACCAGGCCCGGCTTTCCCGGAACCATCATCGCGGGCCGCTTTGTCGGTCCCATCACTGGAGGCGCGGGCAACATAAAGGTCTATCTCACCGTTGCTCACCAGGCCGCTGCCAGCCAACTCGCCCAGACCGCAGCAAAGGAATTCGACTTCTTCACCGACAGCTTCGGCGAACTGGAATCAAGCCACCTGAACGTTGTTGAGTTGCCCGATGACACCCTCCCCGCCACCTGGGCGCCGGAACTCGCCGCCATCATGGGCTCCCGCGTCGGCGACAAGTCGGGCATACGCCTGCTCGCCAACACCATCGCCCACCAGTGGTGGGGATCGGAAGTCAGCCCCAAAACCATGAGCGACTCCTGGATAACCAACGGAATGTCGCGCTACGGCGAGCTGATGTTTGTCGAAGAGGAACAGGGTAAAAGCGCGTTGAAAGCTGCGCTCCAGGATGTATCCGCCGGCGCGCTCGCCTATGACACCATCCCGCTTTCCAGTTCCGCTCGCCTCAACCCCTTCTCGCCTGAATTCCAGTCCATGACCCTCGAGAAAGGCGCAATGATCTTTCACATGCTGCGCTGGGAGATCGGCGACAAGGCCTTCCTCGCCACACTCAAAGGCACGCTGAGTCAATTCACTGATAAATCCATCCGCACCGCGGACCTCGTGAAGGTGGCCGAATCCCAGAGTCAGGAGCAGCTCACCCCGTTCTTCTCGCAATGGGTCGACGGCACCGGAGCTCCCACCTTCACCAACAAATACGCCGTTTACCGCCTGGGCAATGGAAAAGGATTCCGGACCATCGGCCAGATCGCCCAGGATCTCGACCTCTTCAACATGCCCGTCGATCTTCGCGTTGAAACCGACGGCAAAACCGAAGACCAGAAGATCGACGTCGTCGGCACCGACTCCCCATACGTCGTCGATACCTTCGGCCGCCCGCGCCACATCGTCATCGATCCCGGCGACTGGGTGCTCAAGTCATCGCCTGACCTTCAGGTCCGCATCGCAATCCTCAAAGGCCAGCAGCTAGTCGCGCAGAACGACCTTGTTGGCGCACTCGCCGAATATCAGAAAGCGCTCGAAGCCAATTCCCAAAGTTCCCTCGCCGACTACCGCATCGGCGAAGTCCTCTTCACGCAGCGCAACTTTCAGTCTTCCGTGAACTACTACCGCGACGCCCTCCGGGGCGACGGCGAACCCCGATGGACTGAGTGCTGGAGCCATATCGCTCTGGGCAAGATCTTCGACATCACCGGTCAGCGCGACCGCGCAGTCAACGAGTACCGGCTAGCCGTCCAGACCAACGACAACACCCAGGGCTGCGTGAATGAGGGCCGCCAATGGCTCTCCAAGCCCTACAAACTCCCCGACACCGCTCAATAGCCTTTAGCTCAACGGCGCGTCATCCTGAACGGAGCGGCTTGGGGCCCC
>NZ_JBARMD010000378.1:0-1733 GCF_049802275.1 Occallatibacter sp.
CTTTCGGGCTTCCTCACCGCGCTTTCCGTCTGCGCTAAAAACCACCCAGTGAAACTTGAGCCCAGGTTCGCTTTGTCTCCATTGCAGAAGCGATCCACCGCAACCGATCTCGATGTCGTCAGAATGCGCACCGAGGCAGAGTATCGTGAGCGGTTCCGAGCCCTTCTTGCCCAGAATCAGCTTCATCATGCAGTAACTCGCGCCGCTCTGCCGTTGTCCCACACGCACCATGGCGCCTTGCCCGACGATTCCAACTCATCCAGGATTTGCTTGTCCTTGAACGTATCCATGCATTGCCAGAATCCTTCGTAGCGCCGCGACCATACCTTGCCTTGGGCGATCATCCGCTGCATGGGTTCATAGACAAACTCTTCTCCGGGATTCAAGTGCTGGAAAACGTCTTGGCGCAGTATAAAGTAGCCTCCGTTGACCCAAAGATTAGAGTCTTTCATGCACTTGATTGCCTTTACCGAACCGTCTTCGTCCAATTGCACTGTGTCCAGACTGCTCGACCGCGGTTGGACGGACAAAAATGAAGCGAAGCTATCGCGCCGCGAGAACTCACTAACCATTTCCGGTAGCGGAAAGTCGGTCAGGCCATCACTGTAGTTGGCGAGAAAGACCTCCTCCCCTTTCAGATACGGCTGCACCAGCCGCAAGCGGTCGCCGATCGTGGAGCGCTGCCCGGTATCGACGAACGTGATCCTCCAGTCGTCGATGTCACGCTGCATGAAATCCAGTTGGCGCCCTCCCTGGGAGAAGACGAAATCGTTTGATACTGATTCCTCGTACTCGAGGAAATAATTCTTTATGGCATTCCCCTTGTAGCCCAGGCAGAGCACAAACTCCTTGTGCCCATAGTGGGCATAGTACTTCATGACGTGCCACAGCACGGGGCGCGAGCCGATCGTCACCATCGGCTTGGGTACGTCTTCCGAGTAGCCCCGAAGCCTCATTCCTTCGCCACCACAAAACAGAACGACCTTCATGCGCCCGCCTCCGTGAATTAATCTCTAATCACCAAAGACTCGCCATCCCGGACCCCTTCCATCCGCGAAGTGGAGTCCTGGGTTCAGTACACCATCACTTTCGGTATTGGGACGACGAAGCGGCCATCCCACTCCCGGATACACTGCAACTGCTGCATGATTTCGTCTTTCAGATTCCAAGGAAGGATCACTACGTAGTCGGGTCTGGTTTCGCGAATACGGTCGGGGTGGTAAATCGGGATGCGGCTGCCCGGCAAAAATCGGCCCTGTTTATAGAGGCTGCGATCCACGGTATATTCAATCAGGTCCTTGCCGATGCCGCAGTAATGGAGCAGCGTCGCACTTTTGCCGGGCGCTCCGTAGCCTGCCACTTTTTTGCCTTGCTTGGCGGCCGTCAACAGGAAATCCATCAGGGCGAACTTGGTCTCCCGCACTTGCCGCGTGAAGCTTTCGTAGCCCTCGATCCGGTCGAGTTTTGCTTTGACTTCATCTTGAATGACTTTTTGTACGTTCGGCGCAACGCCATGCACCTGGCTGTCAGCACGACAGGCATACACGCGGAGCGATCCGCCGTGCGATTTCAGCTCCTCTACATCGAACACCCGCAGTCCATGGGCCTCCATGATCTTGAGGGTGCTGATCAGGGAAAAATAGGAGAAGTGTTCGTGGTAGATGGTATCGAACTCGTTGAGCTCGATCAGCTTCAGGAGATGGGGGAATTCCAGTGTCAGCACACCGTCCGGC
>NZ_JBARMD010000379.1:0-4928 GCF_049802275.1 Occallatibacter sp.
CTCGGCCGCACCAGCACCGGATAGCCAATCCGTTCGGCCACCGCAAGCGCTTCATCTACGCTCGTTGCCGTGCCGCCTTCCGGCTGCGGAATCGCGAGGTCTTTGAGCAGCTTGCCAAATTGCTTCCGGTCTTCAGCCAGGTCAATCGACGCCGGCGACGTGCCAATGATCGGCACTCCCGCGGCAAGCAGGCGCTGCGCAAGATTCAGCGGAGTCTGCCCGCCATACTGCACAATCACGCCGATCTCCGCGCCTGATTGTGCTTCGTGGTTGTAAACTGCGAGCACGTCTTCCAGCACCAGCGGCTCGAAGTACAGCCTATCGCTCGTGTCATAGTCCGTCGATACCGTCTCGGGGTTGCAATTCACCATGATGGTCTCGTAGCCATCGTCCTTCAGAGCAAACGCAGCATGGCAGCAGCAGTAATCGAATTCAATACCCTGCCCGATGCGATTCGGCCCCGACCCCAGAATGATGATCTTCGCCTTGTCCGTCGGCGGCGCCTCATCTTCTTCGTCGTAGGTCGAGTAGAGATACGGCGTCATCGATTCGAACTCCGCTGCACACGTATCCACTAGCTTGAAAACCGGGCGAATGCCCTTCGATTCGCGCAGTTCCCTAACCTGCTTCACGCCGTCGTGGCCTTCCAGTTTCCACTCGGTCGCAATGCGTTCGTCGCTCAGCCCGAAGCGCTTCAGTCGCAGCAGCTGTTCGCCAGCAATGTTCTCGGGCGAAATCTCCTGGAGTGAGCCCTGCGCGATCGTCACTTCGCGAATCTGGTGCAGGAACCACGGATCCATCCCGGTCAGCCGCGCAACCTCGCGCACACTCATGCCGCGCTCAAAGGCGAATCGAATGTAGCCCAACCTCTCCGGTCGCGGTGTAACCAGCATCTGCGTCAGGCGACGCGGTTCAAGAATTTCAGTTCCGGTCTTCTTTCCGGTCTCCAGTGCGCGCCACGCCTTCATCAGCGCTTCCTTGAAGGTGCGGCCCATCGCCATCACTTCGCCGACGGATTTCATTTGCGGTCCCAGCGTGTCGTCAGCGCCGGGGAATTTCTCGAACTGCCACTTTGGAATCTTCACGACAACATAATCGATCGTCGGCTCGAAGCACGCCGGTGTCTTGCGCGTGATGTCATTCGGAATTTCATCAAGCGTGTAACCCACCGCAAGCTTCGCCGCGATCTTCGCAATCGGAAAACCTGTAGCCTTCGAGGCCAGTGCCGAAGAGCGCGACACGCGCGGATTCATCTCAATTACAGTCATGCGCCCGTTGGCAGGATTCACCGCAAACTGCACGTTGGATCCGCCGGTCTCCACGCCAATCTCGCGCATCACCGCGATGGCCGCGTCGCGCATCTTCTGATATTCGCGATCGGTAAGGGTCTGCGCCGGCGCCACCGTAATCGAATCACCCGTGTGCACGCCCATCGGGTCGAAGTTCTCGATCGAACAAATGATGATGACGTTGTCGGCGAGGTCGCGCATCACCTCGAGCTCATATTCCTTCCAGCCCAGAACGCTCTCTTCAATCAAACATTCGTGAACTGGAGAGAGATCGAGTCCACGTGCAAGAATCTCCATCAACTCTTCGCGGTTGTAGCCGATCCCGCCGCCTGAACCACCGAGCGTGAAACTCGGACGAATCAGAACCGGAAACCCAATCTTGCTCGCAAAATCCAAGCCATCGCGAAGATTGTTCACCAGCGCAGACTTTGAAACATCTAGACCGATACGCAGCATGGCATCTTTAAACAGCAGCCTGTCTTCTGCCTTTTTGATAGCCTCGAGCTTCGCGCCGATCAACTCCACGTTGTAGCGATCGAGAATGCCGGCGTCGGCCAGATCGACAGCAAGATTCAACGCCGTCTGCCCGCCTACCGTCGGCAGCAACGCGAATTTACCTGAGCCTTCGCCCAGCATCGCCGACTCAATGCGAATAATCTCTTCAACATACTCGCGCGTCAGGGGCTCAATGTACGTGCGATCGGCCAATTCGGGATCCGTCATGATGGTGGCCGGGTTCGAATTCACCAGCACCACTTCGTAGCCCTCTTGCTTGAGAGCTTTGCAAGCCTGCGTGCCGGAGTAGTCAAACTCCGCAGACTGCCCAATCACAATCGGCCCCGAGCCGATCACCAAAATCTTCTGAATGTCATTTCTGCGTGGCATTGTGTTTTCTATTTTCCGCTTCTCAAAATGTCGTGCAACAGGCCGATTTGAAACGGCACGACTTCAGCCGTTCCGCTAAATACTTCCACAATCCCTTCGCGATTCTTCGCGGCCTTGCTTTGAAAGGGCACGGCTTCAGCCGTGCCGACAGCGCCCACCTCAAACATGATGGGCTTTAGCCCCTGAGGGATGGGGTCCAATTTCCAACCCGGAAATGCTGAAGAATACCGATACGCAAAGGGCGTATCGCACAGATGCTTCTTCACCGGATTCAGATGAATGTAATGGAGATGCTTGTCGTAATCCTGTGCATCCCGGATCCTGTGATCCGAAAATCCTGGCTGCCAGATTTCTGCGTCGCTTCCCAATTCTTTTTTCGCCCTGTATGAAAACCCGCCTTTAATGAATTGGACTGCGCGCTCCAGCGCGACGGAGGGGGTGATCAGCAGATGGAAGTGATCCGGCATCAAAACGAACTCATGCAGAAGATACGATTCGCGATGCGAAAGAAGGTTTTGGAAAACCAACCTGGCCCAAGGCTCTGCGCGAAACAACGCGCGAGACTCCCACGTCTTCGCTGTAACGAAGTACGTCTGCGAGTTGTTGGTTGCGTGCTCTCGCGCAGGTTTCACAATCTTCCCTCAGCGGCTAAAGCCGCATTCCGCTCTGCCGGGTTGGCGGCACGACTAAAGTCGTGCCCTTTCAAATCCGATCGCCCTTCAACTTCTTCGCCGCTACTTATCGTTTGAGATTTTCGCGAATTTCCCGATCAAACTCTTTCTTGCTCGTCAACACCGCCGAGCAGGCATCCGCGCATGCGCCCGGACCCAGAATCACGTAAAGCTTCTTGCGTGCAAGTGCAGTGACAACCTCGTCCGTAACCACGATCTCCCGCATCGCAGGGGCATACTCCGTGCGCGCTACGCGAAGCGTGTAATCACCCCTGGCAGGAGCAAATCGGAATTCGCCCGACTTATCGGTTTTCGTCTGATACACAACCTTGTCGCTCACAGTGAGTGTGACCTCCACCTCCACCGCAGGACGACCAACAGGACTCACAACGATGCCCTCTACATGGCTCAGCCGCTCCGGTCCCGGAATGTCGACTTGAGCATTCAGAAGACCAGCGCCGGTCAGACCCAACGATATGCAGAACGCTCCACTCAAAAAACAGCGGAGCCTCGGCCCCGCTGGTCTTGCGAAAATCGTCGATGAATTCGCCCTTCGCTTCATCCCTTCCACTCCTCCATCATCTTTCTGAAGTCGCGGAACAGGTAATGCGAATCGTGCGGCCCCGGCGCTGCCTCCGGGTGATATTGCACGCTGAACAGCGGCAGCGTTTTGTGCCGCAATCCCTCCAGCGTGTTGTCATTCAAATCCACGTGCGTCAATTCAACTTCATTGGCGTTGATCGAATCCGGATCGACCGCGAAGTTGTGGTTGTGCGCCGTGATCTCCACCTTGCCCGTAAGGTTGTTGCGTACCGGATGATTGCCGCCGTGGTGCCCAAACTTCAGCTTGTATGTCTTGCCGCCCAGCGCCAATCCGCAGAGCTGGTGTCCCAGGCAAATCCCGAACACCGGCACGCGCCCCATCATGTCGCGAATGGCCTGCACCGCGTAGTCCACTGGCTCCGGATCGCCCGGCCCATTCGACAGAAACACCCCATCCGCCTTCAGCGTCATCACATCGGCCGCTGTTGTCTCCGCCGGGACCACTGTCACGCGGCAGCCCTCACGCGCGAGCATGCGCAGGATGTTCTGCTTGATACCGAAGTCATAGGCAACAACGTGGAGCGCCGGCTTGTCGACTGCCGTCGGCAAAAGCGGATCGTCCCCCTGGTATCGCGGGTCCGACGAATCGAAGCCATATACTGACTTGGTCGAAACCACCTTGGCCAGGTCAGTCCCATCCATCTTGCGAATGCTTCTGGCTTTTTTCACCAGCGCATCGGCGTCGGAAGTCTCCGTCGAAATCACCCCACGCATCACGCCATGTGTGCGCAAATGCCTCACCAGCGCACGCGTGTCGATCTCCGCCAGCACAGGAACGGAATACCGCTCCATGTACTCATCGGTGACCTGTTCCGAGCGCCAGTTCGAGCTGATTGCTGAAAACTCGCGCACGACCAAGCCCTCAATATAGGGCCTCGCCGATTCGTTGTCTGCCTGGTTCGTTCCGTAATTACCTATCTGGGGATTGGTAAGAACGACGATTTGACCAGCATAGGAGGGATCGGTAGCGATTTCCTGATAGCCGGTTAGGGAAGTGTTGAAAACTACTTCGCCCTGGCATTCGCCGGGGTGCCCGTAGCCCTCGCCGCGGAAGATGCGCCCGTCTTCGAGCGCAAGAAGTGCCTGCATCGCCTCTCCGAGGAGTGGATTCAATCGATTTTAGCAGGTTTAGCGCTGCGGCGTTGACGTGAAAGATGAACTTCTATTTAACTTCGCCGACATCCTTGGCAGGCCAGTACACAAACACCGCTTTACCGTAGATCAGATCGCGCTCGACCACCCCGAATTCCCTGCTGTCCGATGAGATCGAACGGTGATCGCCCATCACGAAGTAGCTGTCGTCGGGAATAATCGTCTCTGCATACGATCGCGAATCACGGTACATCGCGGGAACGTACTTCTCATTGAGAGCCTTATCGTTCACAAACACCTGTCCGTGATCAATCCGCAGACGGTCGCCGGGCAGCGCAATCACGCGTTTGATATAGCTTTTCTCGGGATCGCGCGGATAGTGATACAC